>JBBRUH010000022.1:0-21848 GCA_038248005.1 Cytophagales bacterium
AGAAATTGATTCAAGATTTTTCCTTCTTAGTTCTGCTGACTTTGGTATAGTTATTTGATCTCTTAAAGCAAACTCAAGAGCATCTATCTGGTCATCGAAGTCTTTAAGTGTAGAAGCATAGGTAGCGTCTCTTCCATATAAGGTGGTTATTGCAGCCTTTCTACCAGTAAGATCTGCGACTTCTTTAAGTATTTGTGGAGCCTTATCACTATATGCTGTTCGTCTTATAAGTTCTCCAGGATTTTTTATAATATTATAGCCTAATACTCCATGTTTACTAAGTATATCTTGTATATCAACTTGTTCCTGCTGAGTATAAGGGTAGAAACCACTAGTCTGCTTCTTAATAGAATCCACATACTTTATAGGATTTTCGATATTGGTCTCTATACCTAATTGCTTATTACCATAGAATGGTCCATGACCAGAGTCTCCCATAACAACATGATTCATACCACTACCCATAGCTTGTCCTCCTCCTTGAGAAGGATCCCATACTTTAAAGGAAGCTTCAGTACTACTTAAATCACTAGTACTCATCTTTCTTACGTCTGATATTTTGGAACCAGAACCTCTACTTAGTATAGTATTATTAATATAGTAGTCATTTAGAGCAACCTGCATCTTCTTAGTATCCTTTGACACTATGTTAACATCTCCAATAAATCCTATGTCGTCTAATAGCTGTTTATTAGCTTCAGGATTAGCAAAATGGGTAGGATCAAACTGGTGTCCTAGACTACCCTTATTTCCTACTAGTGATTTTACATACTGATTCTGTGCACTCAACACAGCTTTAGGGTTACCAAAACTAATATAAGAATCTATCCTATTAATGTGTTTAGCCTTAGTAGACTCATAAGCATCCACTATAGTCTTGGTAGTAGGATTAATCTCTTCTAATAGTTTGTCAGGAGTATAATTGATAACTATTGGTTTATTACTTACAGCTGCTTTCCTAGCTTCTGCGTAATACTCCGTAGGACTTATTTGTTTAAATAGTTCTTCTGCTCTTTGTCCAGTAGCAAACCCTGTTTCACTCTGTTCTATTATATTGAAATCTATATCTCCCTCCTGACCAAATTTCGTATCAAGACTATGTGTCTTAGCAAGTCCATTATCTTTTACAAAGGGAAGTTTACTCTTTATATTATTGTCATACTTAGCTCTTGATATAAGGACATCATAGTCATGAGCGATATGAGGGAGTCCCCCTTCAGCTATACCTCTGGAACTACCAAAAACTTTAGCCCCTGTTTTTTCTTCTATGTAAGCTATATTATCTCTTACTGTATTTACGTAAGAGTCAGATACCATTACATCATTGGTACTCCTATTCTCAGTCTTAATAGCCTTAGATACAGGGTCTTTTGAGAATCTAGTCTCAGTTTTTGGTAATTGTACGTCAGCGTCTACTTTAGAGTTTGTTCTGAAATGTAAAATAGGGGCCTTACCTGTAGTTGTTACTTTTGACAGACCATTACTTACACCAACCTTAACTAGGTCATCTCCTTCCTTTGTAATACCTTCTGTCCATTTCTTATAATTATCTAAGCGATAGTTAGCCTGCCATAACTTATTTTCAATGTCACCACCCACCTGATTGGCATTTACATTTTTCCAGATAAGATTATCGAATCTAGTTAGCTTTTGGTTCATTGAGTTTTCTATATCTATTGCTTCTAGTCTAAAGTCATTAGCTATGCTGCCCATCTCACGTTCCTGTTCTTCTAGAGCTCTTAACTTAGGGCCATTAAAAGCTGTAATAGGATTTTTTTCTGCTATATTATCACCTATTTTTCTTAAGTTTCCTGGGAACTCCTTAAGACCCTTATTAAAATTAAGAATACCCTCAGTTAATCTGGAGGCGTCCGGAGTGTACTTACCAGCAGCTTCAACAACGGCTTTATAGCCAGGCTTTGCTATACTTGCAAGAGGAAGAACGCTTAATGCATTTAAAGCAGCTGAACCAAACTCTCCTCTTGCTACATTACCTGGAACAGAAGCTATAGAGTTAATGTACCAAGCTGGGTTAACAATATCTGTAGCATACTCCAAAGGATTTTCGGGACCCCTATCAAAATGCTGAGGTACTCCTTCTCCCTTTGCTATATAACTTAAAAGTGTACTGGGATGAGAAATCCCTGCCCAAACACTAGAGGGTACTGACCTATCAGGTTCTGACTCCCTAATGTATGACTGTTGTCCTAGCATATCATCTCTCTGGTTGTTATAAGCTGTCCCCTTTAACTGTTGCAAAGCTTTAGCAGCCATAGCACTTGAACTAGGAATAACGTCATTTGCTGCAGGTTTAACTTCACCTTCATCTTGATATTTCTCTAACCATCCAGTTTTCTTTGCCATTATTTATAGGATATTTGATTTGAGGTTAGAATAAACTGAGATACAATATGAATATCAGATCTGTTATCTAGAATGTAACGAACTTTACATTCTTTAGCCCTAATCTCAGGTTTGCGAAAAGATCTATTTTGATATTCCATATTACTTTGATTTACTTGTTTATCTATTGAGAGAGATTCACAAGATGAGACAAACAAAGGTACAGATTTATCTTTTACTATATCATAGAAACCATTTATCTGATAAAAATTATCACTCTTTGTATATAGAATAGTTTTACTATCTTTATTATAAATAGGATATTTCATATATTCCTTCATATTATGGAGAGGCTTAGGAGCTAAACCTAATACACCTGAACTCTGTTGTCCATTATAAACAATGAGGTTATTAAAATATTCGTTATCAAGTTCTATCTTTCCTGCTGAAAAGAAGACTCCTGTCCCATCTGGGAAATATTTATATACCTTAGAATAATCCTTAACTGATTGAGTTATCATATCCTGAGGATTAGAAAAAAATGGGTATTCAATAATATAAGGTTCTGTAACTCCATAGAAATAGTTATAATGCTTTATATCAGTAAGATGTTTCCATAAGCAAGCAATCTTAGTTTCTTTAAATTTTATACCAGCTAACTGTACAACATCTACTGTAGAGACTTTAAGTGTCTTTGAAGACTTACAGTCTCCTATACTAGTAATAGTTACTAAATTTACTTTAGTATCCACTATATAACTAACTCCCATCTTAAGAGTAATAATAGGAACATCAGTTGCAATAACTTTACCAAACTGATCTGTAATAATAAATGGTCCAGCTTTAGGACTAGCTTTTATTAATTTTATAGTGATAGTTTTTGTCATAACTTATAAATTAAAGTGGTATAGAACAAACATCTATTGTTGCAATAAAACTAGTAGGAGATCCATTATAAAGAGGAGTTGTATGTCCTGGAGAAGTAATTCTAATCCATGTTACCTCAGAATGTGGAAGAGAATGATTGTTACAAGATACATTATAAGTTGTCATTGCAGCAACTAAAGAAAAATTAATAATAGAACTTCCTCCTGCTGCTGTAGCTATTGCAATTGCCTGAGCTTTAGTAAGAATAATTCTTGAATATCTACATTCACCAGCACCTCCCCAAGTAGGAGTAGAAGACATTGGAGTACCTGTAGGAGTATTTTCATAATTATTACATACACATTTTCCACTAGTAGTTGGTGTTGTACAAGGATTACCTTCCCAATTTGTTGCATTATTCATAAGAGAGTCTCCTACATATATAGAATTCCCAAATACTTCATAAAAAGCTCTATTACAATAATGACCATACTGAAAATTTGAAGGAACAGTATAACCTGCCGCAAGATGTGAAGCATCTGCTAGTTCAAGAAGTGTCATAGTTTCTATTACTAACCCATCAAGACACTTAGCTACAGGAGTTAAGGTTGTAGTAGTGGTTATAGTAATAGGTTCTATACATACAGCAGTACCTTCTATATTACAGAATAACATACGAGTAGTAGTAGAAGTAGTTGTAGATGTAGAACTAGTTGTAGTTGTAGTAACAGGTATTATGGTAGTAGTACTAGTAGTAGTGATAGGTATTATAGTAGTACTAGTAGTGCTTGTGGTAGTAGATATGATAAGCTCCGTAGTAGTAGAGGTAGTAGTAATGGGAAGATCAGTTGTTGTAGTTGTGGTAATAGGTATAACAGTGGTAGTACTTGTTGTAGTAATAGGTATAACAGTGGTGGTAGTGGTTAAGACTAAAGAAGTAGTACTAGTAGTAGTAGTAATAGGTATTTGTGTAGTAGTCGACGTAGAGGTTGTAGTTGTGGGAGCTCTTGTACTAGTAGTTGTAGTAGTAAGTAAAGGAGCTTCTCCACAGTTATAACGACTTATCTTAATACAAAAAGGATTACCAAAATCATCTAGTCCCACATTATAAGAAGGATCAGTACAAGTATAAGCATTTGTTCCTACGTATACAGGTAATCCAACACTAGATTCAGATGAGAAAAGAAGATAAGGATTAAGCTTAATTTGGCTTGTAACTGCTGAAAGTTGAGAAAGAGTGGCGTTATATACCTGTACTCCAAATCCTGCAGGACCAGTAATATTATGACCTAAGATTTGTAGATTATTTATACCTATCTCTAAATCAATAGGATATATATACCAGTACTTAAATCCTATATCATCATATCCAACACCAGTGGGCCTTCCCCACATTGTATTAAGAGCATCTAAATCTTGATTAAGAATAGTGACTCCATTAACTTTTATAATACTATAGTTATCTGCTCCCACTCCAATATAATAAGTTTTAGCCACTGCTATATCTAAAGTAACTGCAAAACCCACTTCCTGACTCTCTGCAATAGCTCCTACCCATATAGAAGACCTATTCATAGGACCATCTGATGCACTAATAGCTGAGTTAACCCACCAAAGATTTGTTAATGGAATCAATGTACGAGTACCTGTTCCATTAATATTATATCCTGAATCAAATATTGCTGTACCTTCTGTTGAGTAACTATCCCAAGAAGTCTTTGTAATATAAGCTAATACTTCAGGAGGAATAGCGTTTTGAGTTTCTACTAGTTCACAACCAGCAGGTATCGTATTATATCCTGGAGGGCAACAAGTACTAGTACTAGTTGTAGTGCTTGATGTAGTACTAGTAGTACTTGTAGTGCTTGTTGTAGTGGTAGGAGGAATTATTAAAGCATATCCCTCTAAAGTACATACAGGAGGAGAAATAAGAACTGCTAACCCATTAAGATTACAATTCAAAGAAGCTATTTCAAGAGCAACTCCTCCTCCTAAATTACAATTTATAATTTCCGTAGTATATACTAACTTACTTCCTTTACAACCATTTGCGTCTATGATTGTCATCATATAACTACCAGAAGGAATATTATCAAATGAATATACTCCTAAGGAAGTATGAACTTGATTAGGAGCTACAGGTAAGACCAAACTTACGGTAAAATTTGGGATTCCAGAAAGTATTTCATATATAATTCGTGCCATAATACTAACGTGGTATTAGAGATGAGATGGTTAACATGTCTATATTAGAATTTTTGTACTTATTGATATAAGTAGTTAACTCTTCTTTACTCCAAGATATTCTAGTAGGCTCTCTTAAAACTCTTACAGTTTTATAGTTATATCCCATAGAATAATATTTATAAATGTAATTACCATATAACTCATATTCAGAAGGAAAACAAGTACTAGTAATAATAGAATTACTCTCTCTTAAAAAGTTCTCATAACTACCAAACTTAGGGTAAATTAATTCTACGATTAAACTCCTATTAAAAAGCATAGTTTCATTTATAAAAGACTTACCGTATTCGGAACCTATATCAAATAGTTTTTCAGAGTAATTAAAAAAGGGTTTATGAAGAGGAAAATTTCCTAAAAGAAAACAAGGTTTATTATTTTCAAAGATAGAAACAGGCTTTGTAAAGAGTATATCTGAATCTATTACTAGATAATTAGGAAGAGTTATCTCCTGTAATAACTTAAGATATTGTTGATAAATCCAATTAGGCTTAAACTTAAGCTGAGACATATCTATCTGTAATACATCCTTGTCCAAGATATAATTAATTCCTTCTAATTTTTCAGAAGGATAAGAAGGGCAGAAACAATAGATTTTATTGTATCCAGTAAGGTTATTTACAATACTACTGTATACAAATGGAATCTTTATAAAATCCCTTTCTCCTGCTATTATTATTATATCATACATATCTATACTGTTATAACTGTTACTGAGAATCCTGTAGGATCATAAGGAGGCTCATTATATCTAAAAGTCCTAGCTACTATTCCTGACTGTAAAGGAAGAGAAGTAGTCCCTAAATCTGCATCAGGCTGTCCACTGTTACAAGTCATTAAGGCTGTTGGAAGAGTAATAGTCATATTATGATTTCCTGGCTCATTTATGTAATAGAAGATATAATCAAATCCAGTGGTAGGACCTAAGAATAAACAAGAAGGAATATATACTATTTCTAACTGAAGATTTCCTGCAAAACAAAACACGCCCAGACTCTCTACAAGAGGAAGAATCATACTTGTACAAGTATTACTATAACTCATAGAAAAACATTGGTCACCTGCAGTAACTAATTTAGGAAGATTAAATGTCACAACACCTGTACATTCAGAGAAACAGCTATAATCAGCAGTAACTAATTTAGGAAGTTGAAAATTAACTACACTAGAGCAATGATAGAAACAGTTATTATCTGCAGTGAGTAAAGACCCCATATTGATGTTTACTAACGCTGTATTCTCTGCAAAAGATCTTTCAAAAGCTTGAACAACTGCAGGAAGAAATACTGTATTTAGCTTAGAGGATATTCCATCCAGATAAGGAGTATAAGCAAAAGTAAAAGAATCAGTTTGTATTATAACCCCAGAGTAATCTTTAATACTTACTAGATAAGAATGTTCTCCAGTATTTGGATCTAATAGATATGACTCAGCTCCAAATGGAAAAGAAGCATTAGAGAACATTCCATCTCTCATATATATATTAGCTCCACCTAATAATAACACAACATTTCCTGTTACTACAATACTTGTGAAGACACTTCCATGAATAGGAAGATTAAAATAAGTATTCCAATTTGCGAGAGAATTTATATTAGCTACAGGAACATTACTATCAAAGAAAGTCAGTTCTAAACCTACAAGAGGGATAGAAGTAGTAGTAGATGTAGTAATAGGAGGTGCTATATAGATAGCAGAACCCGTCAGATTACAATTTATTATTCTGATAGTAGTTGAAGTGGTAGTTGATATGGGTATTAAAGTGGTAGTAGTAAGAGGCAACTCTTTTAAGGTCCTAAATTCCACTCTACAGACAGTGGTAGTAGAGGTAGTGGTACTTATAGCTACAGGAACTCCTACAACAAAATCCAGATCTCCACAACAACCATTTATTCCTGAATAGAAAAAATTACTCTCTCCAATATACCAATTTGGAAGATAACTATGGAAGCTTATCCATGAATGAAGATTTAGATTATAAGATAATGTCCAAGATTTATTACAGAAATAATCAGAATCTGTTGTTTTAATAGGGGTCTTTAATATAGAAGAACCTATTTGTTCCTCTGTATAGAAAGATTTTGTTATCTCATCATACTGTACCACAGTACAAATAGGTACATAATCTAATTTTGTAAGTATAACTCTTTCATACTTACTATCATATACAGCATGTAATCCTATTCCTGTAAAATTATTATCTACATCTACAGTAGGAAAGAAGTTTAATATCTCAAAAGCTAAATGATCAGTAAAGAATCTGTTCATACCTGAACCAAAACCAGAGAGCTCTGTTACTTCAGTTCCTGCTATTAAGAATACTTGACCTCTTTTAGCGTCAACAGTTAATTGACCCTGAGGAAGCTTTAAAAGCATTTTATGTTGACTTCCTACATATCCAAGATCTGTCTCAGCAAAGTCAATAGGAGGCGTCTTTCTAAATAATTCAGGACTTCCTACATACGCAGATTGAGGATTACTAGTATCAATTACTAATAGATTATTATATAGTAAACTCTTATTCTCAAATCTAGCAAGTATAGCTCTATTCTGAATACCATCTAAAGAAGTAAGTCTCCCATAGTTCTGAGGAAAATCAAAAAAGGAAATAGCTCTGTAGGTTAACCAGGCATTCACTCTATTATCAGCGCTAGTATTTTGAGAATCTGAATAAATTGCTCTAAAAGGATATTTAGTATAACAAATTTTTTCCCAATCTATAGGAAGATGAGAAAACGTATTTTCTCTATTCTGCTTAGAGAAAGTTGTATTATACGTATAAGTATTGTCATTAGCAATGCTAACAAAATTCTCTTGTTGCCAATCATCAGGTATCCCTGTACTAACATGAGGCCAGAAATCACCTTCTCTATTATTAAAAGCTTGTCTAAGATCTGTATTATAAGAACTCTCACAATAAAAGTTAGGAATACCGTATGCAAATAAATAAAAATACCCATCGTAATAGCTAAGTGTAGAACTATTAGTAACAGGTCCTACTACAATAAGAGTACTAGTAGACGTTGTAGTACTACTAGTATTAATTGGAATAGTAGTTAATTTATCAAAACCTACACCATCATTAGGACAATCAAAATTATGTGCCTTATATGCAATAATATTTGAGAGAACGCCCCCTCCTGAAGTATAATCTTTAAGAATACTTCTTGCAGAGTGCCAGTATAGAGGGTAAGCTATATTACCAATCTCATCATAGAATATATCACTATCATCTGGAGCTCCCACTCTATTATCAATAAAAAATGGGAGTTTAGTCTTAAAAGCAAATCTGCTAATAAAAGTATCTCCTCCAAAAATTGTAGAACTCTGAATTAGAGAATTATTAAACGTATGTTGAAATCCTGTATCAATAAGTTCATAAGAATAGATTTGTCCCCATTGATTTGGTACAGAATTTTTAAGAGATGCGTAGTAACTAACTACTTGTATCTCATGTTCTCTTGCAGGAGTACTACAATTACCCACTTCTGAAATAGTAAATCTAGAGTCGTCACTAACAATACTAGTACCCCCAGGAGCAAGATTAATTGTTTTATCAGGATAAGGAAGTGCCTTCTTACTCTGATTTGTTCTTAAATATACAGATGACTCTCTTTGATAGTTATTTACACTATGATCATCTCCAACAGATTCCACTCCAGGAATAAGATAACGAACTATATCAAGATCTCTCTGTTTAATACCAAGTCCATTAGGAATATCTGCACTATAGTTATAATCCGCAATAGAATTAAAAGAATATCCATAATTTTTTCTTGTAATTCCATTAATATAAATAGTTAGATATGCCTGATAAGCAGCAAACATAGCAGTGGCATCAAAAGTATCTGTAATAGACCCTAATTTATTAGAACTATCGAGAGCTATTCTCTGTGCATACTCTGTAATTAACTTATATCTAGCATTGTTTTTTACCTCTACAAAATGAGCAGAACCTGCTCCGAACATTACATTCTCAAGCTTAAGTATATCACCAAGAAAAGGTTGACCAAATGATGTTTCAGGGGAATTAAATATTTGTCTATAAGCCAGAGAAGAGTTAGTTTCAATAGAAGGAAGAGTTATATTACTAGCACAATTAGATTGTGCTGCATGTATTCCTATTAAACTTATTTCAAAACTTCCAACATCACTAACTTCTCGTGGTCCTCCAGTTTTAGAAACAACATTAATAGTCGCACTTTGTATAGACTCTGTTTGAGTACCAAGAATAGGATCTTCCCAAGTAACAATAGCCCATGGTATACAATAAACACTCCATATCTCATAAGAAGCATGAGTTACTGTTCCCTCTGCAGGAGAAAGAATAGTAGGCTTACCAATTGAACATTTCTCAAAAGGATCTATAGAAAGAATTTTTTCTATTTCCTGTCTACCTGTATTACAGTCTATATATTGCAGTGTAGCAAAACGAGGACCTCCTAATGGATCTATTCCAAGTTGAGAAACTGTAATTGTATATACCTCACAAATCTGAGAGAATGCATTATTATTCTCACTTAAAAAGGGATCTGTAGTAAGATCATTATAGGGATAGTTAGGATAGTAGAATTTTTGTTTCTCCCTCTCGTACATTCCTACATTTCTTAAAATACCTTTTGCTACAATAGACTTATTAGTAGATCTATCTCCTCTTACGATTTTATAACCTATTACTTCAGCTTTCTGAGCAATAGTAAGATTAGAAGTATTGATAAGAATTTGAATTTGTTGAGGGTCTACATGTACACCAATTGGAAAAATTGCATCATTACCCATTACCATAGAACCAGGATTTAAAAACATCTTAGATTCATAAATGGGACTAACAAGTACATCAGGAAATTTGTGATGTTTTATTTTTTGTCCTGCAAGTGCTCCCCAAGTAGGAACATTACATGGATATTCTTCCGTAGATTCCGTATAAGCAAATTCACCAATTTGATAGGGTCCTTTGTAAGCAGAATCAGATGAGTATCCCGCTGAATAACCAGTAACTGATGCTGTGTTATAAATCATCCAATACGGACTGTAACCTACCCCTCCTAAAGTATACGCAGGAGACCCTACAAAGTCTGGGTCTGTATCAGGTATATCAGAAGTAATAACGTCTAAAGAATTCTTAGCTCTTCCTGGGATATGAAAACTATCTGTCTCTCTTCCACTCTTAAGTAGAAAAACAATCTCAAATGGATATACTTCATCCCTTAAATATCCTCTTAAATCAGTAGCATTAAGTCCATCTGAATAGTTTTCAGTAGGAGGTATTCTCCAAGTCTCCCACATAAGATGTATTTTACTTGCTATATCTTGATAATTTACCTTAGTAATAGCAGTAAGATCACTCCAAATTAAGACATCCTGTACTGCAGTGACATCATTAGCAATATCATAATAGGGAAACTCCTCAAAAATATCTTCAATAGTTAATCGTATATTAGTAGAATCTGCTCCTGTATAGGTAATTTGTTTCTCTGTCGAATCAATATTATAAGTACCCACTAATTCTACAGAACTAATTCCATTAATAGTTTTAATAACAGCTAGATTAAAATACTGAAACTGTCCGGTACCATCTAAATTACTAACATTAACAACAATGGACTTTCCCACTGGATAATTAAAATCTACAGTGGTAATAAAAGTATCTGCAATAGGTAAAGGATTAGTAACTGAGTAGTAAGAGGTATAAGGATTACCTAATGCATCTGCATATTGAATAGAAAATTGATAAGTACCTGCTATAAGAGTTCCATTACTTGTAACTTTACCCACAGAAACTGTAGGATAAGCAAGCATAGGTTGAATACTAAGTTGGTTACAATCTAACTCTTCAGTATAAATAGGATCACATAGAGAAGAGCCTATCTGTAGTTTCCTAGGGGGATTATCAATATCCAGATACCTTTTATAATTATGCCCATCTGCCCAATAGATTTCTGTTCCACAATTATTTGACTTATGCTGAACTTTTTGAATAGGGTAATTAACACTAAAGTCCAGACAAGGAGAATTAACTAATGTTTTATACTCACAACTATTATTTTCCATATAACCTATCTCACTATCTCCTGTCTCAGGATTAGTAAGAAAGAAAATATGTTTATTTTTCTCAAGAATGAAATAAGTACCAATCAATACAAAATCCTCAGGAAAGTTAAGACATAACTCATTTCCTTCTTCATTCTGGTAGTTAACAGAGTTTGAATCAAAATTCTCTACAGCTGCATTTAAGGCATAGGTTAGACTTCCTTTCTTAATTTGATTAAGAGTTTGATCTAAGTTTAGACCCACTGTAGCGTTATTGTAATCCTGTTTGATATTACTTTTATCCTGTTCTGCCATTTGTCTTATGTGTTACGTCTCCAACCGTGTCTATAGGAACGATTTGGAAGTTCATACATATTAAGTCTATTTAAATCTTGTTTTATTCTACGTTGTTTATCATAGACTGTCTGCTTCTTTATCTCAATATCTGCCATGATAAAAGCTTCTTCAGAGAGTTGTTTATAATAAACTAATTTCTGTTGTAGCTGCTGAAATGTTTCATCATTTGTCTGATTAGTAAGAGTTTCAAATACCTTAAACTTAATAAAGGCTTCTACATACTCTCTAATACGATAATTATCAGGAATCATCTGATTACCAATTTTATCATACTCTGTCGCATAAAAGATTAGATACACTGCTCCATTTCTAAAATTAGTAACAAATTTATTATCTCTTATATCAAAAGAATCTGCACTAGATGCTCTTGCATTAGAATCATATGTAAGTCTATTAGCATTATCCCAAGAATCAGTATAAGAGACGTCACAGTATTGTTTTACAGAGATATTTCCTGGCTTAAGTAGATATTCTCTTCTGTAAGAACGAGATGTTTCCTGATTTGTTTTATAAACAGCTTGAATAATATCAGGAAGACAAATCTCATCACAAAGAGGATCATGACAATTAGGATTGTCACAAGGAACATCCCCAATAATAAGAGGAGCTATCTGTATAGTAGTAGAGGCTGTTTGTGAATAAAAAGAATTTGCTGTCTGATAAGGAAAGGCATTAGTAGTTGTACATAGCCATGCTTCTCTGACAGCATAGAAATTATCTGGAAGTCTTGATTGAAAATCCTCCAGATACAACATCTCTTCTGCAATTACGTAAGAAGATCTTCCTAACTTCCTTAAACATTTATCAAGATAGGTGGGGAATAATAAATTATCAACAGCTCCCGTATCCATATATGATTTAAGTTCCTCTTGAACTATCGCATATATGGGCTCAGGAGATGTAAAGTTATATTTGTAGTAGTAACTCATGATACTATAGTTTTAACCATTCTCTGTATTGATGTTGATACTTATTATCTACTTTTATATAATGTGCTAGAAGTCTAGAAGTTGTACGAGTAGGTTTAAAACGCCATAGATCTGCAAATCTAAATCTAGTAGATCGTTTAAACCATATCCATCCAAAATAATAACCTTCAGTATCGTAATTAAAATTGTAAATATACTTTCCTTTTTGTCTTGTTTTTACCCAGTCAATAGGAAGACCCACTTTAGATACTCCATTATGAATTTTTATTGACTTTCTTTTTTTCTTATTAATAGAAAACTTTCCTAATCCACCAGGAAGTATAGCTTTATCTCCAGTCTCAAGGATATACTCTCTAAAGGAGTTATTAAAAGTGTAAATAATATTCTTCCACTCCTCTAGAGTAAGCTTTATCAAAGGATGTTGCTTACAAAAATCTTTATAGTTTATTATTTGATCGCTTCTCCAGTCCACTTTAACCCTCATATTATCTACGATTTTGTGGGATATGTGATTGTTCATCTATACCCTCATTAGTTACATCTGACTTAATATTAAAATATGTAGAAAGTAGTTGTTGAGAGGTCATACTAAGTACCTGTTTCTTTAAGTAACCAGGAAGTGCAAATTCTTTATCCAAAGGATTTTTACACCAATCTTCATCAGATACCTGTCCTCCACCACAACCACAGTCTGAATATAGTATATTATTTGGAACATCCTCTTCAAAAAAAGCTACTAATCTAATAGCTTTTGTAAAAGGACTAGTTACATATAGGTAATCATTTGAAATCCAGAAGTATTCTTCTTTCTTTATAATAGGCAGTTTAAGAAGGTTAATATACCTATTAACAGTTATTTCTTTAAGTTTTTTACCTTGTCCACTCATAGCATTTATAGAGTAAACACCTTGAATTACATATTGATAACTCCCTTCTGCTATACGAGGAATTTTGTATTTACTCCTTGCAATTGTGCAAGAGTCTACAAAATCACAACACTCAGAGATAGGAACCTCAGTCATTTCTAAACAAGGAATAGAACTAAAGACTGAATCAGTTGCCCAAAGTTTTCTAAGATTTGTTTCTCTCTTAATAAGAAGTAAAGAGTTATTTCTAATTTCAGAAGAGATGACTCGATCAGTAATCAGACTATCTGTTGAGAGAATCTTATGCATCCCACGAACATCTGAGACTAGTATACGTAAGGTTGCCATAGTAAATTTTAATTTATAGTAAAGATAAACGTTCTTTAAACACTTTCAAAATAAATTTAACTAATCAAGTTATTCACTCTAACTTTTTTAATTAAAAGTAACCCCTAATAGGTACTACGACATACTAGGGGCACTTATCCATAGATAAACCAACAAACCTATTGAATGTCTAATTAATTACAAGATACAGTTGGTCCTGAAAATGCAGTTCCAGTCCAGTAACGAGATTTAGATCCGTCACTATAATAGTTAGGAGCTGCGGGATTTAGACCAGTAGAATCGAATAATTGAGTAGCTGCGACCCAAGAAGGGCTATTTATGACAAAATTATCACCAATTAGTCCTACATTAGTACAGGCTGTAGGTCTATCTACAGAAGAATAACCTAGCTCTATTGTTGTCTCCTCTGGAACAAAACTAGTAGTAGTGGATGTAGTGGTAGTTGTAGTGACAGGAATATCAATAGAGTTAGTGCACACTCCTATAGAGACCACTCTAATAGAAGTTGTAGATGCAGGAACTACAGTTGATGTATAACCTGCTAGTAAACTAGCTTTACTTACTCCCACTTCAAAATAAGTAGCATATCCATCGGCATCTGAATACAATCTAAATGGACCTGAATCTGATCCTGCAGTGGTTAATGTAATTAATACAGTCATGTTTGCTAAAGCCATAGTATTTTATATTTATATAGGTTATTATAATCTATTATTATGGAATATAAATGATGAAGTAACAAGCTACTACGGGTTGGATATTATTATGAGAGAGTCCTCCTCCAGTAGAAGCATTAGTTGTAGCTGCGGTTGTACCAGTAGTTGAACTACTCGACTTTCCTATAGAAGGCGTTGTAGACGTGCCTTTTATTCTATAAGATAGATTCTCATTTAACTCATTCCTATATGTAGCATATGTAGTAGATGTAACTAAAGGAGTTCCAACATTAGCTTCATCTGAGTTAAACTCATAATGAAAGTGACCAGGATCTGTTATTGTAGAGGTGGCTATATGAGAATGAGAGGGTATTTGAGAAGGTGCAAGTACAATAGTATTATTTCCTCCTGAGATAAATCCTGCATAAGTAGGATTACCTGGAAGTGCAGGATCAACATTAGAAGCAAAAGGACCTCCTAACATATCTGTTCTCCCTACAAGCGTACTTCCTCTTAAATCAGGAGTACTATTTTTACCATTACATAGGTATATTTTATCCCAATTTCCTATACCAGAACCATCTCCATTAAAATTATTTAAAGCTCCAAAGTAAGGAACAGCTACGTAAGGAATCATTTTAGAACTTATCATTGTAGTAGAAGAAGTACTATTCAGGTAGGTTGAGATAAGATCATTAAAATCATCTGTAGCTACATAGTTAGTACTAAGATCTAGATCAAGCTCTATTAATTTTCCATCTAACAAACAAATCTTATCAATAACAGCTTGTAAGACTGAATGTGTTCCTGAGGAAGCTTCTACAGATGGAATACCTTCTTCTTCTGTAACTAAACAAGCTACTTCATATTCAGAATTTAGATTTATAAATTGTTCTGCTAAAAGATCTACCTGGTCCTGAAGTTGACAAGAAACTTGGATAAGAGCTGTTACAAGATCTGTCATAGAGATATCTCCACAAGTAGGAAGATAAGGACTAAAACAAGGACATCCCAATACATCTCCTAATAAATCTAAATTAGGAAATATCCCTCTACCATCTAGAGTAGAGACTAAAAAACTAGAGAGAGCCTGTTCAACATAGGAGAGGGAATCCCCATTTTTAATACCTAAAATAGGTACATCTACTCCAGTATATTTTACACATTGATCAGATGTGATATCAGTACATCCACTAAAACAGTTTTTACAAGTTGACATTTTGTATATTGTTATATAGTTATTATTGTTACAGTATTATGTGCCTGAAGATATTGTATATCTGCATCAGGAGCTCCACTATTACAGGTCATAAGCGCTATTGGAATAGTCAGAGTAAGAGTTTCTCCAGTTATTCCCTGGAATAGATCTGCAGTAGATACAGAAGTTCCTAAAAAAGTGCATAAAGGTATATAGATACTTTCTACATTAGTAATGGAAAAGAATCCAAAATCTCCTATATTTATTAGCATAGGAAAATTATAGTTTTTTACACTAGAATATGCAAAACAATAACTTCCTGCTATTTCTAATTTTGGTAGAGTTAAAGTCGTTCCTATTAAAAATGCAAAAGCACCTACTTTTGCTATTTTTACTTTAGGAAAACTAAGAATAGTATTATCAATATTTTCAAACATATTATCATTAGCAACTTCTAACATTGGAAACTCTGAAAGAGTTGTTAATGGACTATTAGAAAAAGCTAAAAATCCTTGTGTACTAACTAAAGTGGGAAAAGATGCACTCATAAGATTATTACAATAAGAAAAAGCCCCAGTCGCGATATCAGTAATAGATCCAGTATCAAGAACAGAGATTATATTATAACTTTCAAAGAAGAGATTCTCTTTTACTAGTATGTTGCTCCCACCAAAAAGAGTTACTGTATTACCTATAATTATCACTGAAGTAAAAGGTATACCATTAATAGGTAAATCAAAAAGAGCATTCCAATCACTAACAGAATTAACATTTACAACAGGAGCATTAACTATATTATCCCATTCTAATACTAATTTATTAATTACAGGAAGTGCTGTAGTTGTAAGTGTAATTTGAATTGTTTCCTCACAAGGACAAGAAGACTTACAATTACCTGTAAGAATTTTTACCTTACTTACTATCATATCCATTGTGTACTGACAAGCATAGTCAGGATTACAATACTTATGAGTTAGGATTCTTTTATAGGATAAAAGATCTAGCATAAGACTAGTATCTATAGAATGATTAAGTAAGAACACAGTATTATTATATAGTGTCTTTGCTATCATTGCAATCTTGCATTCTATATTTGCTAATAAAGCAGGAATACTAGTGCAAGTTGGACAATTTGTAAGTCTTGGTGATAACATGATTATCCTTTAGAAGCAGATGCACATGATGCACACATACCATTAACTAACTGACATCCACATCCTACACTAGCTCCACATTTTTTACAGTTTGCCATTATCTATTATATTAATGAAAATTTACAAGATAGTTATTTCCAGAACAGCCACAATTATTTCTAAGAAAATAATGTAACATCTTTTTTGCCTGAGCATATAATTTAACAGCTTCATCTACAGCACAGTTATTAGCAGAAGCTATAGAGGCTTGAATAAAGAAGTAAATAGTATTTAGATCCACTTTAGCTTGAGTCTTAATAGCTCTATCACATTCCATGAGATCTAATTTAAGGAAGGCTTCATCAAATTCCTCCTGAAGTCTATCTACCCTAACTATTGTCTTTTCAACAAAATTAATAGAAGCTGGATCTACAGAATACTTAATAGTATACACGCCATCAGGAAGTGGTAAATAAGGATCTTCAATAGTGCTTATTCCTAAAGTGGAACTATTATAAATAGTAAAATCATTTATTGTAAAGGGTAGACTTACTTTTGCAAATCCAGGAACAGTTATCTCAATAGTAGGAGATACTATAGTGTTAGGAGTAGGGTATACTGAGGAGTCTGCAATTCCTAATGTTTGTACATTATAAGTAGGAAAGACTAATATATCAAGTTTGAGTACTGGCATCTTCTTTAAAATAATTATGCCAGAGGACTTTGAGAAATATCCTCTAGTACCTCTGGCATAGGTTTAACTAACTAAGACAATATCTTTATTCTTAAGGAACAAGAGTTGAGGTAGAAGTGGTAGTGCTAGTAATAACACCAGTAGTTGTTGATGTCGTAGTGATACAAACATTATCAGCAGCTACAGCACCCAGAGCAGCAACTAAAATAGTCTCAACTGCAACTGCAACTGCACTAGTAGTAGCATTAGGAACAGCAAGAATCACCATGCTATCTTCTTCAATATAGTCTCCCCACTGATAAGAAGATTTATCAAAAGCATTAAACTTGATATAGTAAGTATCATAAATAGTACCAGCAGTAGCGTATCCTTCAAAATTACCATTATAACCATTGGTCCTATAAAGATGTTTCAAATAACCAGCTTGATAACTGTAATAGTTCTTTTCAAGTTGAGCAATTTCTGCATAAGTTCCAGCTACATAAGAAGATCTTTGGGTTACTGTTGAAGTGGCTACAATATTACAAGAGTCCGCAACAATAAAGTCAGCTGTAGTTGCAGCTCCACTATATACAAAAGCACGGAACCACATTCTATCATACTCAAATGGGAAGGCAGCAACATCACAAGGTTGGCCATAAACTGTAAGAGCTTTACCAGTAATCCTTAAGATTGTACCACCAATATTTTGAAATGTATAGAAATCTCCAAAACTAATATTATCAGAGTTATTTCCTACAGCCTTTTGATTCAATTTCTTAATAAATTGCTCAATCAAAAGATTAATATCTGCAGTAACACAAGGATCACCACCACAATCACAACAAGGAGCTTGAACAGTTACTGAACGTGTGAAACCATTAAAGTACAAGGTGTCAATGTAACTAGAATGAGCCCGAAGAGTAAGAGTGACAATATCTCCACATTTTACATTCCAACCAGAGATATCCACTACCTCTACAGCAGGAGTTCCACAACCCGTAACTTTATACCATTCGGTAATATTAGAGTTGCAACCAGATCCAGAAGGACAACCTTTAATTTTGTCTGAGCGTTTGCTAGCCAAAAGATAATGGTTATTTCTACCTTGTGCAATGTAGAAATATGGGGAAGCAGCAATAGTACCTGCTGTTAGAGCAGCATAGGTATTGCTATAAAACCCTACCTGTCCTGCAGTAAGGTCTTGCGTAGATCCAGAGCTAGGGACAGTTGTCTGCCCTACTGGCACTACGAAAAGCGTAGTCAATGAAAAATCAGCCATTTTGCTAAATTTTTAATTATTGTTAATTACTCATTTGTTTGTATTCTAAACTGAGCATTTTGTACAGCAGCTTGATTTTCTGTATACATAGCTAAGTTCTGAACAGTAAGATCGAGGAGTTCATCCTCTAAATAAGTTTCTAGTTCACAATCTGTATCTATAGAAGGGGTTCCATCTAAATGTATGTAACCCATTTTATCAATATAATTAGGATATCTCATGTACATCATACAAATATAGCTTGGAGAGAATGTCCCATCAGTAAATACTGAGACCTCATCAGAGGTAATAGTATTAAAAGTCTCCTGATACTCAAAAGATGGTTTATAATGCTCATTAGTTAAAAGGAGCTGTATATCTCCATGCTTTGCTAAATCTCTGTTAACTCTTATTATCCTGTCTTTACATCTTCCTTTAGATGCCATTATATAGCTATCTATATAAAACATGTAAACAGGAGTTAGAACATGAACATTAGCAGACCATTGATTTAGTTCTGAATTTTTTAGAATCAACTTTAAAGGTTGATGGTTATAGTCCACTATTAGACTTTGTAGATCATCATATCTCTTTTTAAAAGAGTCTAGACCTAGCCCACTTGCAGTACTAATGCCATCTACCTTCTGTTTCAATAATTTGATCTGAGCTTCATTCAAAGCAAGGATCTTATCCTCTATCTGAATTTGCTGATGATCATTGGTAGATAGCTTATTTAGTTTCTGATCAATCTTATATAATAAACTATCTACTAGTATCATATCGCAGCGAGTTTTTTAGTCTTTAATTTGCCCTCTAAGATAATCAATTCTTCTTGATTTTCATCATCAACAAGAAATTTAATTAAATCGTCTTCGTCTTTAGCCACTTGATAGTCTCCTTCGTATATAGCGTCATGTTTAACCCTATAAATAGAATGAGCAACAGCTTGTTTAACCAAGTCTCTTATATGAAGTAAGTTTTCTCCCATATCAGCAAATCTATTGAATACTTCCACTGTAGAAAGTCCTTGATATTTGCCACTTTTGAATTCGGTTTCCTTCAACACATTGTCTACCTGATTGTAAACAAAATCTTCTTTAGATTCCTCCGTAATAGGAAGACCTAAAAGTCTTGCTACTTTTCTCTTCTTTTCAGGACTCATTGAATCAAATTTAGAAATTGCTTTGTTTATCAATTGCTTTTTCTTATAAATGATTGCAGTTTCAATCTCATCATCAGCTACGTAAAATTGTGTATCTGCAGGATATTCACCACGCTCCCATGCCTGATAGGAACTTGCAATAGTAGGATGAACACGTAACCAAGAGAATGCTAATTCTTGAAAAGGAATACCAAAATCATAAAGGTTATCCCCATCCATAAGTTTAACAGGTTGAACATGCGTTTGATCATTACTAGAAAGAGAAAGACCATAATTCCAAAAAGAAGAACGGGGGCCAAGATCTACGTCACCCATAGATGACTCAAGTCTAGTTCTAAGTTTAGTAACACGTTCAATTTCTAAATCTTTCTCCAGAGGATCTTGAATTCTCTTAATGTATGCAGCATTAACATCTAATCCTGTCCTATACTGACCATCTAATTCCTTAAAAGGGTATTTGAATACACCTGTTCCAGGAATCCTAGTCATTCCTTTTAAAGAAAGTCCTCCTTGCATTGTCTGCAATTGAGATTGATTATACTCTCTCTTAATCGTTGAGATCTTACCTAACTTACTCATATTATGTAGTTTATACTTGATTTAATTTCTTGTGGAGATTTAGGATCGAACCTTATAGCGAGTTTTACCTCCTCATCTCCTTTTAGGAAAACCCCTCTAGAATTTCTTCTAGAGAGGATTTCAGAGGGGTATTAGAACTGTGGAATCTCTTCAATCAATACCGTACGAGATAAATCTTCAATAAAGATATCACAACGGTCTTTCATCCATAATTCATAGCCTGGAAATTTGTTAGCGGAACTCATACCCTGAGATTTTGCAAAACCTAAGTGATGACGAGTACCATCAATATATCCCCAAGTCATGGAAGGAGCACCTTTCATTCTGACTTCACGCATGTTGTTAATCAAAGAACCATCGCTCATTGGACTAACATCAAATACCATAAAGACAGGAGTAGACTTCTTATTCTGACCAAACTCTAAGTTTGATTGTGGGAGATCTAATTCTTTCAAGTGAATCAACTCCACTCTACCAGTTTCACGAGTAACCATTGCATCAAATGCAAAGTTATAAGTGATATGCTGTCCTTCACCTTGCATATAACGATTACCGCTATCTGCCATAAAGGTAAGACCACTATTTAGTGCATCTGTTTTTAAAGCCTGTTGGAACACATCAAACCCAGCTTCATTTGTATACATTTTTACCCTACGATCTTTTACATCAACACGTCTGTAGAATAAATCTCCAAACACTGAACGAAGAAGGTTAGCAGAGAACTCACCACGGTTATACTGAACAAGGTTTCCGTTGTTACGCATACGATGATAAACACCTGCGGAGGTACGTTTAACTTCTTGTTTTGAGCCATTAGTTTTAACAGTACCAGGTACACCCCAGATCATCTTTTTAACCTTTAGCTCAAGCATACTCTTACGCATCCAGAATTCAATAAATGGCTCCCACTTAAGATCAGTTCTTGTGAGAGGTAATTGATTCCTACGTTGAGGAGCATAGACAAGGATATCGAGAGGCCTGCCTGAGGTATCAGTCATCATTTTGTCATCAGCCCATTCAGTAATTTTATGCTCATAACCATAACCACTACCAAGAGATTCAAACATTGTAATCTTTTCACCTAAACGAGGAAGACCTAAAAGATCCTGATCAAATTCACCAATGGCTGCATCAACTAACTCAAGTTCAATACCTACTTGAAGGAATGTACGAGTTACGAAATCCACCTGTGGATTCATTGA
>JBBRUH010000023.1:0-21649 GCA_038248005.1 Cytophagales bacterium
ATGTTTTTCAATTTAATGAAAACCCATTTTAGGCTAAGCAATTTAAAAAACTTACTTATATTTGCTATATTTTAATTCCTTAGATGAGAAATATCACTATTCCTGTAAAAATTTTAATTATTACCTCAAAAAAACAATGAGCGGAGAAAAAATAACTATCCAGAATGGAAAATTGAATGTTCCTAATCAACCTATCATTCCTTTTATAGAAGGAGATGGCACAGGGCCAGATATCTGGGCAGCTTCTCAAAAAGTACTAGATGCAGCCGTGGAAAAATCTTATGGGTCTTCTAAAAAAATTGTTTGGAAGGAAGTAATGGCTGGAGAAAAATCTTTCAATGAAAATGGAGAATGGTTGCCTCAATCTACTTTGGATGCTTTTAATGAATATTTAGTAGGTATTAAAGGACCTCTCACTACTCCCGTAGGTGGCGGTATTCGTTCACTCAATGTAGCACTTCGCCAAAAGTTAGACTTATATGCTTGTGTTCGTCCTATAAGATGGTTTGAAGGTGTGCCTTCACCCGTAAAAGATCCCTCTGCTTGTGATATGGTTATCTTTAGAGAAAATACAGAAGATGTATATTCTGGGATAGAATGGATGAATGGCGAAGCTGATACCAAAAAAGTAGTTGATTTTCTAGTCAATACAATGGGGGTAAATAAAATTCGCTTTCCAGAAAGTTCTTCTATTGGTATCAAACCTATCTCCAAAGAAGGTTCTGAAAGATTAATCAGAAGTGCTTTAGAATATACGATTGCCCACAAGCGTCCTTCTCTTACGATTGTGCATAAGGGTAATATCATGAAATTTACAGAAGGTGCTTTCAAAAACTACGGCTATGCACTCGCAGAGCATGAGTTTGGTGATAAAGTATTTACTTGGGCTCAATATGACCGTATCAGCGAAGAAAAAGGCAA
Organism: Cytophagales bacterium; assembly: GCA_038248005.1. Taxonomy (GTDB): domain Bacteria; phylum Bacteroidota; class Bacteroidia; order Cytophagales; family Microscillaceae; genus JAABSX01. The sequence goes on from JBBRUH010000023.1 coordinate 922, forward strand.
AGCAGCTGCTGACAAAGCTCAATCTGATGCTCAGGCTGCTGGCAAAGTAATCGTCAAAGATGTGATTGCAGATGCTTTCTTACAGCAAATTTTAACTCGTCCTGCTGATTATGATGTAATCGCTACGATGAACCTTAATGGAGATTATATCTCTGATGCCCTTGCTGCGATTGTAGGTGGAATCGGTATCGCTCCTGGTGCTAATATCAATTATATGACAGGTCATGCCATCTTTGAGGCAACTCACGGAACTGCTCCTAAATATGCGGGATTAGACAAGGTAAACCCAGGTTCGGTTATTCTTTCTGGTGCTTTGATGCTAGAATACATGGGCTGGCAAGAAGCAGCGGATGCTATTTACAAAGGATTAGAAACCTCTATAGCCTCCAAAAAAGTAACTTATGATTTTCACAGACAGATGGAAGGAGCTACTTTGCTTAAAACTTCTGAGTTTGGTGATGAAATTATCAAGAATATGTAATCATTCTTTAACTTGTTTTATAGAAAAAGCCGCTCCAAAAAGAGTGGCTTTTTTGATATTAATTGACTATCTTTATCGATATTAAACTAAATTTTAAAATGGATAAATACATCAATCCTTTCACAGATTTTGGATTCAAAAAAATATTTGGTGAAGAAGCCAACAAAGACTTATTGATAGATTTTATCAACGAATTGCTCAAAGAAAGGGGTCTGATTACTGATATCACCTATCTTAAGACTGAGAATTTAGGTGCGAATGCTCAAGACAGAAAAGCAGTATTTGACTTATATTGTCGTAATGAGAAAGGAGAGCGTTTTATTGTAGAACTTCAGAAAGCAAAACAAAAACACTTTAAAGATAGAAGTATTTATTATTCTACTTTTCCAATTCAAGAACAAGCCGAAAGAGGAGAATGGGATTTTGAACTGCAAGGGGTTTATACTATTTCAATTATGGATTTTATATTCAATGATTTGCCACAATATGAAGATAAAATAAGGCATAATATTCAACTTATGGACAGAGATACCAATCATTTGTTTTATGATAAGTTGATGTTTATCTATCTAGAAATGCCTAAATTCAATAAAACCATTGATGAACTAGAAACTCATACTGATAAATGGCTTTTTTTGCTAAAAAATATTTCTAAACTAGATAGAATGCCTGATAAATTTAGAGAAAGTGTATTCGTAAAATTTTTTGAAGTTGCTGAGATTGCCAATTATGATAAAGATGAGCAAATAGCCTATAGAGATAGCTTAAAATACTATAGAGATATAAAAAATGTAGTAGATACTGCTGTAGAAGAGGCTGTAGAAATAGCCCGTGAAGAAAAAGTAATTGAGTTTATTAAAGAACTTTCCAAAGATAATGTATCCATTGAAAAAATAGCTTCTTACACAGGTCTAAGGATAGAAGAAATCATTGAACTTCAAGCAAAGTTTTCTAGCTAAACCATTCTCCAATTTAGTAGATGTAAAAAGCTCATTATCAAGATATTATGAATTTATAGCCCATCACTTATAATTCATGGCTCACTAAATATCCTCCAAATCCACTATCATAAGAGTGGTTTTTTTTGTTATACTTGTTGTCCTAATAACAAACCATAGATTCATGAAATATCATTTCTTATTTATTATCTTTATCATATTTTCTTTAGATATATCTTTTGCTCAAAAAGCTACTATCAAAGGGCGTGTAACAGATGCACAAGGTGCATCCTTAGAGTTTGCAGCCTTGTATGTAGAAAATACCAATATAGGCACTACCACCAACGAAGAAGGAGACTATCTACTCAAACTAGACCCAGGCACTTATACCTTAGTATTTCAGTATGTGGGATTTAAGACACAAAGCCAAGAGGTAATACTGGCTGGCGAAGACATCTTATTGGATATAGTGTTGAGTACAGAAGCTACTTTACTCCAAGAAATCTTAGTAGAACGGAGTGATAAAGACCCTGCCTATGCCATCATTCAGCAAGCCCAACAAAAACGTAAATATTACCTAGAAGAAGAGGTAAAATCCTATCAATGCAAGGTCTATATTAAAGGCTTGCAACGATTAAGTGATAAGCCTAATCGCTTTATGGGTGTACGGATAGACATCGATACAGGAATTGTCTATCTTTCAGAATCTTATTCTGAACTCAGCTATCAGCAACCAAACCAATACAAAGAACGCATGATAGCCTCCAAAGTAAGTGGAGATAGTCGTGGGTTTAGCTTTAATCAGGCTACAGATGCTTGGCTTAATCTCTATGAAAATATCAGTGCCGAAGAGCTTACCGAACGTGGTTTAGTTTCACCTATTGCAGCCAATGCAATGGCGTATTATAGATATAGATTAGAAGGGGCTTTTTATCAAAATGGAGTCTTGATTAATAAAATACGAGTGATTCCGAGGCGTAAGTCTGCCCCAGCCTATTCAGGTTTTATTTATATTACAGAAGGCACATGGAGGATTCATAGCACTGATTTATTTCTTAAAAAAGGAAGTGTAGAGTTTGTGGATTCCATTACTGTTCAGCAAGTCTATGCTCCCGTAGCAGATAGCGAAGTCTGGCTTCCTCTCTCTCAGAAATTTTATTTTAGTGCAGATGGTTTTGGCTTTAAAGGTGGAGGTTATTTTGCCTTTGTATATTCTAGCTATGTAGTAGAACCTGCTTTCCCCAAAAAACATTTTACTAAAGAAGTCATCACCGTAGAAAAAGAATCTAATAAAAAGGACACTACCTATTGGGAACAAATCCGTCCTGTGCCACTGACCTTAGAAGAAAGTAGAGATTATCGGAGCAAAGACAGCTTACAAATCATCAAAGAATCTCCTATCTATAAAGATTCACTTGACAGAGAAAGAAATAAAATCTCAGTAGGGGAGGTACTTTGGGCAGGTTATACTTATCGAAATACTGCTCGCAAAAAGACGATTTCTTTTCAGCCAATTTTCAGCACTTTTCAATTTAATACGGTAGAGGGCTTGGTAACTGACTTTACGATAGATTACCAAAAAAACTATGAGGATAGGCGTTACTTTTCTGTACAACCTACCTTGCGTTATGGCTTTGCCAATCAACAATTCCAGGCAAAAGTAGAGGCTTCTTATCGCTTTAATCCACTCCAAAATGCCCAAATCTCACTAGAAGGAGGGAGATACATAGAGCAGATTAGCAGAGTACAGTCTATTTCTCCTTTTGTCAATTCTGTTTATACGCTATTTAGAGAGCAGAATTTCTTAAAAATCTATGAAAAGACTTATGGGAAAATTCGTTATCAACAGCGATTTTTTAAGAGTCTTCGGCTATTCACTGAGCTAGAATATGCCAGTAGAAATCCACTAGAAAACAGCAGTGATTATAGTTTTAGAAATGTGGAAAGCAGAGAATTCATTTCTAATGTACCTGCCACTCGTGAAAACGTAGATGCTACTTTTGAGCGTAACCAAGCCCTTACTTTTGGGGCAGTCTTGCTCATAGATTTTAAACAAAAATATGCTCGTTATCCAGACCGATTGTTTGTGATTGAATCTAATTTACCTACACTACGCATCAATTACAGGCGAGGTATTCCTATTCTGGGGAGTGATATAAACTATGATTTCTTGACAGTAGGTGTTTTTCAAAGCCTTAGTTTAGGGCTGGTAGGTAATATGGAATACAACCTAGAAGTAGCTTCTTTTCTAAATAACTCTAAGATGACTTTCATAGATTACCGTCATTTTTTGGGTAATCAGACCATCTTTTATAGGAATTCTTTTGGAGGATTTCAGCTACTGGATTATTACCAACTGAGTACCAATCAGACATACATTCTAGGAAATTTTGAGCATCACTTTGAAGGCTTTTTATTGAATGCAATTCCATTACTTAAAAAACTTAAATGGCAAACCGTCATCAGTACCAATTATCTCTATACCCAAGATGCCAAGCATTACCTAGAATTAGGAGTAGGGATTGAACACATCTTCAAAGTATTGAGAGTGGATTTTATCAGTGCTTTTCAGACGGACAGGAAAGTCAATACAGGTTTTAGAATTGGCTTTGGATTTTGAGGTATTGATCTACATTACGCAGCAAATAAAACCTTTCTTTAGAGCTTGACTATTTGAAATTTATATTTATTATTGTATTGTAGTAGGTTTGAGATGATGCTTACAGAAAAACTTAAATGTTTATATACCAACATTTCAAACAAAACGAATATAAACGAAATTTTAAATCCATAAATGTAAGGGATTGTGTTTATACAGATGTTGGTAATAATTAAAATGAAGAAATTACAAAAAATACAAGTTTATAAATATCTGATTGAAATTGTCATAATTGTCATTGGTGTTTTAATTGCATTTTACTTAACAAATTGGGGAGATGAAATTGAAAAAAGAAAGACCGAAAAAGAAATAATTTCGCAAATTTATTTTGAATTAAGTGATAATCTGGTTGACTTAAAAAATGATATTGAAATTCATAGAAACTCATTAAAAAGTCAATTAAAAATTCAAGAGTATTTAGATAATCAAGAAATTAGCAATGATTCATTAATAATGGATTTTTATTGGGCGAGTAAAGATGAATATATTTTTCCAAACACATCTGCTTTTGAGAATTTGAAAAATACAGGAATTAGCATTATAAAGAATGACTCTTTGAAAAATTTAATAACTTTAGTGTATAACAATTATTTCCCAAGAATAACTAAAGAAAAAAGTATGCATCCAGATATTAGTAACTATTTAAACCCATATCTTAAAAAGAATTTCAAAATTAATAGAAATCAAAATATTAAATATGATTTGTATTTAGGAGATTCATTAAAAATCACATATCCAAGAAATTTCGGAGGAGGAATAAACCAGATAATTGGTTATATTCCCATAAATTATGAAAACTTGAAAAAGGATGAAGAATTTAGATTTTTAATTTCCGAGATACTATGGTTTAGAATATATAAAATAAATTATTATCAAATCTCGATTACGAATGTTCAAAACATAATGAAATTAATTGAGAATGAATATCCAAAAACTATTGCCAGCAATGTATATAAGAAATAGACGAAATAGTGCTAAATTCGAGATTTGTGGATTATATCAAACCTTGTGCTTAATTGAAAGTTTCGTGCTTCCAAATCGCCTATTTTCTATATACTAAACCTTATGCCTCACTAGACATTATTACGATATTTTTATATTGTATGATACCGTCCAAGCGAAGACGCTTAGACGAGGTGATATCTGGTGCAAGCCTCTTGGCTTGCACCTCTACAAATAAAATCGTAATAGCCTCTACTATAAAAAGAAAATACGAGAAATTGAAATCAAATCAAATGTAATTACGTTGTAATTACGAATACGTAAAAATTAATAACTATGCAGGTTTCAGTAGTACAAATTGGCAACTCAAAAGGTATTAGACTAAGCAAAACTCTTTTAGATAAATACCAAATTACAGACAAGTTAGAACTTGTTTTAGAGAATGATTACATTATTCTCAAACCTATTGCAGAACCCCGAAGAAACTGGGAAGAAGCCTTTGCAGAAATGCACCGCAACGGCGATGATAAATTATTGATAGACAGTGTTTTTGACAATGAAAATTGGGACTAGAATATGGCAACCTACTCACAATATGAGATTGTTGTTGTGAATTTAGACCCAACAATCGGTAGCGAAATTAAGAAAAAAAGACCTTGCTTGGTTGTTTCGCCAAATGAAATGAATAAACACTTGGCGACTATTGTAATTTGTCCAATCACTTCACAGTCAAAAAACTATCCAACAAGGATAAGTTTTGATTTAGAGGGACAACAAAATTGGATAGTGATAGACCAAATTCGTACCATAGACCAAAGCCGAATAACTAAGACTATTGGCAACTTAGACGACGGCACCATAGAACAAGTGAAAGCCGTTATTAAGGAAACATTTGTCGACTAAAAACAGCGAAGGTACAACATCAGCTATATGTAAATGTGCAGAAAGTTTAAACTGATAGTTTTGTGCTTTTGGTATGTGGAGTGCTTTTTAATCCCACTTTTATGTAGCTTTATTTGTTACCAGCAATTATATTGGACAGTTTAGTAACTATTTAATAGAGATAGTATTAATAAATAATGTAGAGTGTGTGCTTATGACAAAGATTAAAAATGTTACCCTTGAGTTTAATTGTTCTGAGAAATTGAATGATAATCTTTTCTGCGATAAATGTTCTAACAGCATTGTTGATTTTACTGACAAGACGGATAAAGAACTAAAAAGCGAAATAAAAAAATCTAACGAAAAAATTTGTGGACTATTCAAAAAATCACAATTAAGTAGCCAATTTTTAAAGTATGCAGCAGCAACATTTATTGCAACATCTTTGACCCTTCCAGCAATTGGACAAGAAGTAATAAAGGGTGATTCATTGTTGAAGGTATTTGAGAAAATTGAAACAGAGAATGAAGAAGAAGTTTTTTTTGGAATGATAGTTGAAACTCAGGCTGAACCAATTGGTGGTTACAAAAAGTTCTTTGAGGCAATTGCAAATAAAATAAACTATCCAGTTGGACTAAATGAAAAAGGAAAATCGTTTGTTGAATTTACTATTGACAGCATTGGACAAATGACAGGCGTAAAACTGATAAAAGGTTTTAATGAGTTGGCGGATAAGGAAGCCGTTCGAGTTCTCTCAACATTAAACTTTCCTTTCAATCCCAGCCAACAAAGAGGTAAGCCTATTAGTACAAGACTTGTAATACCAATAACATTTGATCCAGAAAATAGAAAGAGGAAGTAATCATAACCGTATTCTGTGGCACACAGAACTATTTTCGTATTACATTTTTCATTCAAAACGACATTTTGAGATGCAACCTAGTGAATAAAGTATTTTGTGAAAATATAAAACACAGAAAGTATCTCACACATTCTAAAAAGGATAGCCAATAGCTACATTAAAAGTTAGGTTTTCTCGTCGCCAATCTTTGCTAAAAAAATCTATCTTATTGATAATCCATCTTTCCCTGTCAGGTAAAATGGGATTGTATAAAGGAAATCCAAAATCAAAGCGAAGGACTAAGAAAGAAAAGTCAAAACGAAGACCTACTCCTGTGCCAATGGCTATTTCTTTCAGAAAATTTTGGGTTTCAAATTTACCTCCTACACGAGTAGAATCATTTTTAAGAAGCCAAATATTACCAGCATCCAGAAAGACTGCTCCATTAAGAAATGAAAAGATATCAAAGCGATATTCCACATTTGCTTCTAGTTTAATGTCTCCTGCTCGTTGCACAAAATTACTTGCTTGAAGGCTATCAGGTGGAGAGTAAGAACCAGGCCCAAGCGACCGAAGTGGAAAAGCCCGAATGCTATTAGGGCCTCCTATAAAGTACTGCTTAAAAAAAGGTAAAATATCGGAGTTGCCATAAGGGATACCAAGGTTAGCCAAAAAGCGAGAGGCAAGCTGAGTAGATTTACTCAAGCGTCTATAATACCTAAATTCTACCCCAAATCTAGCAAATTGAGCGTATCTAGCACCAAGTAGCTTCCTAGGATTGTCTGGGTTTTTTCGAATATCTTGTATGAGTGAGAGTAAGTTTCCAGCCGTTTCTACTGAGCCTGAAAAATAAAAATTGTTCTGTTTCTCCCCATTTAAGAGGTCGTTGTAGGTGTATTTATAGTTAGCCCCTAATAAAAACTGATCTTCTAAGCTTTGAGCTATAAAATTTTGTCCAATGTCGTTAGAGATTTGAGTGCTTGTAACAGTCGTATTCTGAAAAGTAAGCGACAAGGGATAAAGTGAATGCTTTTTGGCGATGCTCTCTCTCCACTCATAGCCTAATTTGAGTTCCAAAGTATTGGCTCTTAGTCCTGGGTTTATCACCAAATATTGATAAGAGAGATTGGTCAGGGTATGAAAAGTAAATTGATTGTAAGCCTTGTTTAAATTGAAAGGTAAAAATAAATAAGGAAAATCTATTTCGGCAGACAGTTTTAGTTCTATAAGACTATTGATTGTTCGTCTTGAGCCAAATTGCCCAAGGTAATTTCCACTTAGAGAGAGATTTAAGTTTTCGCCAGCACCAAATAGATTGCGATTGATAGCTTGGATTTTTAGCTCAGAACCTCCAAAGCCATCAGACCTAGAGATAGCCGCTATCTCTGCTTTGATGGAGCGTTTGAGGCGTGGAGTAAGATAGATAGAAGCATTGAGTAAATCTTCTGCTTGAGTAGAATCTTTGGTAAATTTGATATTTACAAACTTAAAGGCATCCAAGTCAGAAAAGCGTTGTAGCGTGATTTGATGGTCTGTGCGGTTATATTTTTTATTTTTTTCTAAAAAAATGGAGCGACGAAATAGCCCAGGCTTAAATCTACTTTTACGAGAAATCACCTCAAATTCTTCTAAACGAAGTGTATCTGTGTTGTTATTAGAGTCTTTATCTAGTTGATAATTGGGGTAAATAAAGATGTTTTCAACTTTTTGAGGGAGAGTAGCTTTTTTGGGAGTATCTGATTTCACTAATAAAAATATATCTACAAGCTGATTTTCAAATCGAGAATTATCTCTGATAAAAACCGAATCTAAAGAGGGAATAACAGGTAAATCAGGTTTTCCTGCTGTGGTATCTATCTCATAAATCAAATAATCAGGGCCAAAAAAGTAATATCCTCTTTGCTTGAGTTCAAAGTCTATTCGATTTCTTTCTTGTTTGAGAGCTTCTAAGCTGTACGGTTTTCCTTTTTCTAGCAATGTACTGCTTTGTAAAGTCTGGATTTCTTTGCTGAGAATGCTGCTATCTTCTGGAAAATGGACAGTATTGATGCAGTAGGGAGGATAAATCTCTGCTTTGTAATGAATGGTTATTTTCTTGTTTTTTACTTCTTCTTCAAAACTTACACTGGCTCTGAAATGTCCGTTATTTTCTAGTCTATTTTTGATTAGATTTTTTACACTCTCTGTATAGTCAGGGTCATAAATGACAGGCTTTTCACCAAGTTTATTTTTAATCCAATAGCGAAGTCCTTTTCCTTTGGGTGTTCCAGCAACATAATAAAACCAGAGTTTGACCTTCATCCCCAAGAAACTACTGTTGGGTGTGGGGCTTAAGACAGACTCTATTTCATAACTTAGCGAGGATGCTGGCTCAAAGTCAGTGAGAGGCTCTAGTTCTAGGTCAGCACCTTCATAGAGAAGTTTTCCTTCGGGGAGATGCTTTGTAACAGAACAAGCACTCATTAAGAAAATAAAAAATATAAAAAAATACAATCTTCGAATCATAAAGTTTTAATACAAGTGTGTGTCTATGGAGGAATTCAACTCATGAAAGAAAATCAAAATCATTGGAATTTAGATTTTAGGGTTTATCTTCAGATTCTTCGGTATTTGTTTTTTTCTTTCTATTGTTGTTTATTTTTTTGTTTTTAAATAAATTTTTGAAACGGTTATAATCTCTAGTAAAAAGAATCGAAACCCCACTCTTTGAGACTTGGTCGAAAGTCTGTGTAGGTTCCTGGACATTATAGACCTTTAAACGATATCTGCCATCAGCAGTGATTTTATACTCTACTATGATGTCAGTAGCGATTTTTTGTCCACCATTACTTTGTGTGCTTCCTTCTAGTCCTACAGTTCCTCCCAAAGAAACCGATAGACGGTCATTAAATAGATTTTTTTTCAAATTGATATTAAGGTCAGTATTTTGCTCTATTTGACCTTGTTGGTCAAGGTCTTCATAAGAGTCAAGATTAAAATTAAGATCTACCCCTGTGATGTATTGCTCAGAAAGCTTATTGAGTTGCGAACTCAATAAATCACTTACACTTCCACGTACATCTAGCCCTCCCCCCGAACTTTGAAAAATAGAATTTTGAGAGAGAAAAGACCCTAAAACTAACAGACTAAATACCTGCTTATTTACTTCCGATTCGTTTTGATTGATTTGATTAATCTGTTGCTGTACTAAGTCATCACCTGTATTTCGGAAACCTTCTGGATAGGCAATATCAAAATTAATAGTAGGATTAAGGGCTTGGTCTTTAAGCTTAAGATTGGTGTAAAAAGTCTGTTTTAGTTTATAAGCGTTTTGACCAGATTCAGTGATTTGCTTTGAAACTAGGTTGTAAGGAGAGGTTTCTACCTTGTAGCGAGCCGTAAGGTCTAGAGTAGGAGAGATGAGGTCACCCGACCAAGAAATAGAGCTTCCTTCTACTATATCAAATTCTTTTTGGATGACATCAAAAAGGCTGATATTATACTTTCCATCAGATATTTCATAAATCCCGGTCATAAGCATTTGTCCATTGGGGCTCATCGTAAAACTCAAATTACCTCCACCTTTGATATTAATCACATCACTTGTATATTGATTAAGAATGATGGTAAATTCAGCAATTTTATCAATCGTAATTTCAGCAGTCAAGTCTATGCCTTTAAAGCCCGTATTTGCAAGTGAATCTGCTTTTAAGTAGAGAGAGTCTGCATTAGGGTTACTCTTATCTACAAACCTGACGATACCTTCTGATTTTGTTATATCTTGTAATTCTTCGGGGATATAGACATACGTTAGGTTGGTTGCATCTTTGATATTAAGGCTTGCATTGACCACAGGTTGATTCAAATCACCTCCTATATGTGCCTTGGCATCAAGTGCAAGAATTCCATAATAAGTTTCGTCATTTTCTTTGGTACTATTTAGAAGCACGAAATCATCTGCATTTACATCCAGATTAAACTGAAACTCTTGGTAATTTTGAGTAAGTACTTTACCATCTAACTGTAGTTGATTATCAAGAGAATCTTTGATTTGAAAATTTTGAAATGAAATTCCTTGTTGGTTAAATGTAACCTTTTCATTTTCAAATCTATACAAAGAGTTGGTTCGGGTTAGTTTGAGAGCAGCCTCCTGAAAATTCAAATCCCCATTCAGAGTAAATTGTTCTATGCTGCCTTTCATGGCCAAGTTCCCTTTTAAAAAGCCTTTAGTTTCACTGATTTCTCCAAAAGAAAAAGCCTTTAAAGTTTTCAATGAAAGTTTATCTACTTTGATGTCTAAATCGATGGGCGTACTTACAGGATTAAGGTCATAACTTCCCTCAAGATTCATTTGATTTTCATCGCCTTTAAGAGCTATTTTTATTTCATAAAGAGTTGATTTTTGGGTATTATCAGCTTGCAAAGAGAGGTTTCCTAAGCGTACTTTTTGAAAAGCTAAATCTGCGATGCTTATATCTGCTGATATACCTAAGTTGGTCAAAGCATTTTGAATAGTAACTTCTCCTTGAAGCATCCCAGCGATGAGGGTATCTTGTTCTAATATATTTTTGGAGAGAAGAGATAGATTGATTTTTTCTAAGCCCACTTTTATCTCTTCTATCCCCTCGGAGTTAATAGAGATGACTTGTTCATCATAAGAAAGGCGAAAGTTTTTGGCAGAGAGTTGATTGCTTCCAAACTCTACTGCGTTATCCTCTGGAATATTCCATTTCATATAGTTTAAGACCTGTTCAGGGCGTAAATGGATACGGTAATCGTCTTCACCTTTTGGCACTTTGGCAAGATTAAAAGCAATATCAAAACGTGTAGTGGAGTCAGTAGGGGCTTCTAATAGCCTCACACTAAGGCTATTTTGTTGGATATTTCCTGAGATAGATAATTCATCCAAACCAAGAGAATCACTTATAATGACTTGTGCCAAATCCATTGTATAAGTAAGCTGAGAAGAATCACTATCAATTTTTACATTTAATTCTTTGATGCTTCGACCTTGATAGACTATCTCAGGAATGTGGGCTTCCATAAATATTTTTCCTTTTTGGCTATTATAAGCTCCTTGAAGTGTATCAAGGTTAAATTTTTCTAACTCTGGGAGTATATCTGATAAAAGAGAAGATTTTTCATTGATGCCTAAGCCAAATTCAAAACTAGCAGGACGAAGCTCTGAAATAGCAGGTTTCTCAGCAGTAGTAAAGGCAAAATAATGATTGAGGTGATTGGTGAGTATAGAAGCAATCTCATTCAATGAGAACTTCCCTTTTAGATAGGCATTGAGATAATCAGAGTCAATGTTTGCACTGACAGAGTCTTGCTGTGTGTTGAGATAAGCATAAAGATACTTGAGCGGGATTCCTTTTGTATCTTTGATAATCTGCATAGAGTCTATTTTGAGAGTAGCTTTTAGATTGTCTGGGTCTATTCCTTCTCCTTTGAGAGATACCATTCCTTTGACAGAAAGGGTATCAGCATATAGATTAAGGGTATATAAATCTAACTTGCCTATCAGTAAATCCAAATCGTAGGTAGGCTGTGACGCATTAAAATCTACTAAAGTATTAGCTCTCAACGCAATATTGGTGTCTGCAATACTCATCATCCCTTCAAAAGATTTTTGTCTGATATTTCCTTTAATCTCTAGCTGATCATATTGTGTTTTTCTGTAAATAGCTTTATCCATAACAAAATCTACTTGTGCATTCAAGTTTCTTTCTATATCCAATCCCTTGCCTTTTACTTGCAAGTGGGCAGAAACTGACCCTATATCAGGGTTTGAAATGATAGAAGCAAGCCGTACATCTTGCATCTGTGCATCTAATGAATAACTTTGATTTCTTAACTGTGCTTTTGCTTGAGCATTTCCTAAGCTGGTCTGGAGTCGGGCATTGGTCTGAAAGTTATCTAAGTACCCCTCAAATTTCCCTTTAAGATTCATTTTTTGTGGAAGTGTCAGAGTAGCAGGCACAAGTCCTCTCAGGTCTTTTTGACTTGTGTTTCCCTCAAAATCTAAGTTGATGGACATGAGATTGATGTCGGGCAAGCCTTTTACCGTTCCCGAAGTCTCCAAGCGAGTTTGGTCTAGGGTAGTGATTATAAGATTTTCTATGCTGAGGTCTGATAGCTTTCCTTTGGCAAGTGCTTCTATGTTCAAAACCTCTTTGGCATTTAGGTTAAAAAATCCCATTTCATTTAAAGAAGGCATTAAATAAAGAGCATCTTGATAAGCCAAATAAGTGTTTTTGAGGTCTAATGAGAGATTAATCTCTCCTAAATTTCCCAATACTTTTTGAAGACTAGGGTATTTTAAAATGATATTTTGCCCAATCTGGCTATCTTGGGTTTTGATTTGGAGTTGCTCAAAGGTTGCTTTATTTTTTCCTAGATAGATTCTACTTTTAAATTCTTTTAGAGCAAAACCACTTCTTTCTTGAAAAGCTAATTTTTGTAAATTCAGACTGATTCGCTTATCATTCCAAGAAAAATCATCTAAAATACAGTGAAGATTTTTTAAATCAAGGTGATTATAATCTATTCCTGATTTTTGTATGCTATATTGTGTATTGTCTAGTGAAACCCTACTTTCTGAGATTTCAAAACTCTTTAAATCTATCTTCCAGCCAATATCTATAAAGTCAAGAGAGAGTTCCTCTTCATTGCTATTTTCAACTTCTTCTATAAAAACCTTAATTGAATCTTTTATACTGATTTCATCTTGGGTATAAGCCAATTCTAATTTTTGTGTTTTGAAGTTTTCTAATGCGATGATTTGCTTGCTCAAGTCTAACTTCGTAGGCTTTAAGTTGAGCGTGTGAAGGTTTAGAGTTGCTTTTTGAGCAGAGATTTCGTCTTCATATAAAAGATGAATATCTCTCAAATCAGTGATTGGAAGCTCAATATCATAGACTGTAGATGCTGTATCGGAAGAGGATTCCTGAGCAGGGGGATGACTTTTTTGGATATATTTACCATTTACTCCTGCGAGCTTTAGTTTGCTAAGATGGTATTTTTTTTTTTGCAAATCCATCTTTTTAAGACTTAGATTTAGCGTATCCAATCGAAGAGCTGATTTGATTCCAAGGGTTTCATCATCATACCTCAATACTACATCTTCCAAATTAATGGGGGTAGAGTTCGCAGTTACATTCCAGCCACCTTCTGAGCTTGTGGTGGTATCGGGTATGGCAGTAGAATCACTAAAACTTTCTAAAATGAAGTCAAAATTAAAACTACTATCAGGCAAATTACGGCTAATATTTGCCTTTACTCCCTTCAAATTAATTTGATTAATGGCAACTTCCGAAAAAATCAATGCCGACAAACTAATGTCTATATTGGCTTTCTGTGCAAATAGTAAGGTATCTTTTTGGCGGTCGGCGATGTAAAGTTCTTCAAGAGTAAGTGTATTAAAAATACCATAGCTTAGGCTTTTGATAGAAACTTCCGATTGAAAAGTGTTTCGGAGATATTCTACTCCTTTGTTTTTAATATAATTTTGAGTAATGGGTAAAAAAAGAGCTATCACAATCAAAAAAAATAGCCCAATTGCAGAAATCAGGCTAATTTTGGTTATTTTTTTTAAATACTTTAAAACTCTTTTTAAATTAAATTTACTCATTAAATAGTGTGTAGAAATAATAGTTTTTTAGACCTATTAAAAAAGTAAAAACAGCCATAGGTATAAAAGGTTTGTATTTCTTCCAATACTTAGAGTAACATTTTTAAAACTTTTTTCAGAGCAACTATAAAGGCATCTACTTCTTCACGAGTATTATACATTGCAAAGGATATTCTAGAAGTACCAGGAATATTGTATCTTTTCATCAGTGGTTGCGTGCAGTGATGTCCTGTACGTATAGCTATTCCTTGTGCATCCAGAAGAGTACCTATATCACTGTGATGTGCACCTTCTACTACAAATGAAATGACACTTACTTTATTAGCAGAAGTCCCAATGATTTTTAAACCTGGGATAGTTTGCATTTGTTCGGTAGCATATTCGAGCAGACTATGTTCATAGGCGGCGATATTTTCCTTGCCTAGTTTTTTGACATAATCTAAAGCACTTTTGAAAGCAATGGCATCTGCAATATTGGGTGTACCAGCTTCAAATTTGTGAGGTAATTCATTGAAAGTACTCTTTTCAAAACTAACATCTTTGATCATTTCCCCACCACCTTGGTAAGGAGGCATTGCATTAAGAAGCTCTTTTTTGCCATACAAAGCACCGATTCCTGTGGGGGCATAGACTTTATGACCCGAAAAAGCATAAAAATCACAGTCTAAATCTTGCACATCTATATTAAGATGCACACTGGCTTGAGCCCCATCTACAAACACGACTGCACCCGCTTGATGTGCCTTTTGGATAATTTCTTTGACTGGGTTGACAGTTCCCAATGCGTTGGAGGCGTGTACGATGGAGATAAGTTTGGTACGAGAAGATAATAACTTCTCAAACTCTTCTAAAATTAATTCTCCTTCATCTGTTACGGGGATTACTTTTATTTTTGCCCCTTTTTCTTCGGCAAGTAATTGCCAAGGGACTATGTTAGAGTGATGCTCCATCTCTGAAAGGATAATTTCGTCTCCTTCCCTTATATTAGTTCTTCCCCAAGTAGAGGCTACTAAATTAACGGCTTCGGTTACACCTCGAATGAAGATAATCTCTTCTACAAATTGTGCATTCAAAAACTCTTGAAGAGCTGCACGAGTAGCTTCATAATCTTCAGTAGATTTGGCGGCTAGATAATGTGCTCCTCTGTGGATATTGGCATTATTCTTCAAATAATAGGTTTTTAATGCCTCTATCACTACTGTTGGTTTTTGAGAAGTGGCTGCATTGTCAAAATAAATAAGAGGTTTGCCATTTACTTCTTGGTGAAGTATAGGGAAATCTTTGCGTATTGTATGTACATCAAAAGCTTGTGCTTCTAGGGTATTTTCCATGTGATTCATTCTATTTAACTTATAGTTACTTTACCCTAACAAAGATAAGGGCTTTTGGGTTTTAAGGAGCTATGGTTTATGTGAAATATTGGGTTATTTGTCATCAGGTAATTTTTTTTATTGGGTTATTTGTCATTAGGTCATTTTTCTGTGAATGGGTTAATTGGTTATTTGGGGCGAATCTCATTTTGTCGCTTTATAAAAAATAGTAACCAAATATTCTCAATAGAGTGCGTTTTTTAATTACATTTTAAGCAAAAACGATATTTTGAGATGCACCCCTTCTGACTAGGGCTTGTGATTTTTAGTAATTCCAAGAAGAAAATCCTGTTAATCCTCCAATCCTCCTAATCCTGCTTCAGATAATTTTGTCAGAATCAGGATTTCTTAGATTCCTAGATTTTCTGGATTAACAGTCTGGTCGCATTTTATAAACACAAATAAAACCCACAACAGCAAAGTACTCGGATGCGTCTCGCTCTGGCTACTTGCTTAATGTGTATTTCATTATATCAAAATTTTATATTATATTTTAGTTTAAATGATTCGTAAAGTTTGATATTGTGAGTCAAGATGTTCTGACTAGGGCTTGTGATTTTTAGTAATTCCAAGAAGAAAATCCTGTTAATCCTCCAATCCTCCTAATCCTGCTTCAGACAATTTTGGATTCTCACTTCTGAAACTCCTACATCTCATTTCTCTAATTATCTTTACTCATAATCCAATACAAAGACTTAACTTTGCACCAAAACTAAATTTGGTATGAAAAAGCTTTTATTTTTATTTTTTGTTCTAATAAGTATTTCTGCAATGGCTCAAAGCCGTAAAGTACAGAAGAATTACACCATTGCTTATCAACTTTTTAATCAAGGGAAGTATATCTCTGCTAAAGATGCATTTAATGAAATTAGGAACTCAGGCGAAAACAATAAACTGGTAGAGAACGCCTATTTTTTTTATGCAAAATCAGCCTTCGAAAATCAAGAAACTGAGGTAGCCAGAGATGCTTTTCAGGCAATGTTAGAAAAATATCCTAATTGGGAAAGCAGAAGTGAGATACAATATATCTTGGCTGATATTGCTTTTCAAAATAAAGACCATGAATTAGGATTGGCGTATCTCAAGCAAATACAAAATGCAGGGTTTAAAAAAGATATTGCCCAAATGAAAGGCTTTTATTTGACTCAAACACCTCTTCTAAAACTTCGGGTTTTATATCAAACATTCCCTAAAGATACAATCATCGCACAAGTATTGGTAGATAAAATCGCTACTAACTCAGAAGATGTCAGTGATTATGATTTAATGGAATCACTTATTGCGGAGTTTAAACTTACTCGTCCCGAAAAAGCTAAACTCAAGCAAATTATCTACCGTCGCCGTCCTTACAAAGTAGGCGTAATGCTTCCTTTTGATTTTGAAAAACTAAAAAAGAGAGAAACTACTACGCTTGCTGATATTTCTATTAATATGTATCAAGGCATGAGACTCGCTCAAAAAGAGATGGATAGCCTTTCACAGGTTAGGTTCAAGTTGTATGCGTATGAGATTAACCGAAACTCGGAGGCTGATATAGATAAAATGATTCTTAAAGGTGAGTTTAATGACATGGATTTGGTGATAGGACCTTTGTTTCCTGATAGCTATAAAAAAATGATAGGCATTTCAGAGTCAAAATCTTTTAACTTAGTGCAACCCCTAACTTCTACACAAGAGAGTGAACCCCGCAATTTTACTTATTCTTTTTTACCTGCTTTTAATGAGCAAGCAGATGCTGTCTTAAACTATATAAATACGAAGGTAGATAAAAAAGCAACCGTTATTTTATACGATAGACTCAACAAGGAGCTGGCTTTTGCTTTTCAACAGAAAGCCCAAGCAGCAGGCATTAAGATACTGGCAATGGAGGAAATCAAGACTGTAGAGTTAAATCAAATTAAAACCATTATAAGTAACTTAAATCCATCAGAGATAGGTAGTTTTATGGTGAGTAGTAGCAGTCAGCTTTTGGCTCAAGAAGTGCTTAAATACATGAATGTAAACGGTATAAAAGTGCCAACCTTTGTGCCAAGTGCTTGGCTTAAATTTCAAGATATTGACTATGCTGAGTATGAAAGATTTAAGATTTTATTCATTTATCCTGATTATGTTAATATGGATACGCCTCAATCTGTCCATTTTAAAGCAGCCTTTCAGAAATTCTTCAAAAATGAAGAGCCTAGTCAATATGCTTATCTGGGTTATGAACTCGCCTATCTATTTGCAGAAATGCTAGATAAATATGGTACTCAAAATGATTTTAAAAGGATTTTTAAACAAAAAGGAGTTATAAAAGGCAAAATTATAGAGGGTATAGATTTTAGCAAAGGAAGCGTAAATGCTTATGTGCCTATTCTACGGATTAACAATGGTGAGCCAGAATTAGTTAATGCATTAAAATAAAGTGGGTAATTTCCCATAAAAAATAAAAATTTATTCGATTTTATGATACATACTAAAAGTCAATCACTCTTTGAGCAAGCACAACACAGTATTCCTGGGGGAGTAAATTCGCCCGTAAGAGCTTTTAAAGCAGTAGGAGGAAATCCTGTTTTTATCAAATCAGCCAAGGGTGCTTATCTCTATGATGAAGACGGCAATGAATATATAGAACTTTTTAACTCTTGGGGACCTATGATTTTAGGCCATGCCAATGAACTAGCAGAAAAAGCTATCATAGAAGCTGTCAAAGGCTCTCCTTCTTTTGGTGCACCTACTCGCCGTGAGGTAGAGATAGCAGAGCTTATTGTAAAAATGGTGCCTTCCATTGAGAAAGTAAGAATGGTAAACTCAGGCACAGAGGCTTGTATGAGTGCCATCAGACTAGCAAGAGGCTATACCAAGCGTGATAAATTTATCAAATTTGAAGGTTGCTATCATGGTCATGGAGATTCATTTTTGATAGCCGCAGGCAGTGGAGCGATTACGATGGGTACACCCAATAGCCCTGGAGTAACACCAGGTACAGCAAAAGATACACTTCTTGCACTTTACAATGACTTAGACTCTGTCCAAAAAGTGGTAGATGCCAATCCCAATGAGATTGCGGCCATCATCATAGAACCTGTACCAGGTAATATGGGACTGATGATTCCTAAGCCAGGGTTCTTAGAAGGGCTTCGCAAAATATGTGATGAAAAGGGAATTATTCTAATCTTTGATGAGGTAATGACAGGCTTTAGACTAGCCCAAGGTGGAGCACAAGAACTCTTTAATGTAACCCCTGATATGACCACTCTGGGTAAAATTATAGGTGGAGGAATGCCTGTAGGTGCCTATGGTGGCAAAAAAGAAATTATGGATTATGTCTCTCCCATAGGCCCTGTCTATCAAGCAGGTACACTTTCAGGAAACCCCGTAGCGATGGCGGCAGGCTTGGCAATTCTGACACATTTACACGAGCATCCAGAGATTTATAAGCAACTCGATCAAATCACAGATAAGATAGTAACAGGAGTAAAAGAAAGTCTTAAAAAGCAAGGGAAGAATTATACCATACATCAGCTTGGATCTATGTATAGTTTGTTCTTTACTGACCAAGAGATTCATAATTTTGAAGATGCCAAGAAAGCAGATACTGCTCTATTCGGGAAGTATTTTCAGGGCATGCTCAAAAGAGGGGTCTTTCTGCCGCCTTCACAGTTTGAGAGTTTATTCCTTTCTACGGCACTTTCTGAGGCTAATATTGAGCACATCATCAAAGCCAATGATGAAACCTTGCAAGAAATCTTAAATTAAAACGATGCATAACATCACAATCAGCCAAGACACCCTCTGGAAAGGTATCATAGAAGATTTATTTGAAGATTTTTTATGGTACTTTTACCCTGAGTGGGCAAAGTCTGAGATAGACTTCAGCAAAGGTTTTGAGTTTCTGGATAAGGAACTAGAAGACCTGCTCCCCAGCGAAATAAAGCAAAAACGATTTGCAGATAAACTCGTCAAGATTCATCTAAAGCAAGGCGAAGAGGTTTGGATGCTACTTCATATAGAAATACAAGGCTATCCAGATACAAAGTTTGCAGAGAGGATGTTTAACTACTTTTATCGCATCAAAGACCGATGGAAGAAAAACATCATGGCAATCGCTATTTTCACTGATGCCAATACAAAACACCACCAAGAAAAATACAACTATCAATACCAAAAAACAAAATTAGTCTATAAGTTTGAGACCTTTAAGCTCGTAGAGAAGACCTTAGAGGAACTAGATATTCCCAAAAATCCTTTTAGTATCGTGATGCTCACAGCCAAAAAAGCACTAGAGCAACAAGGAACTACAGACGAGAAACAACTCATCTGGAAGATAGCCCTCATAAAAAAACTAAAAGAAGCGAATTATTCTCAAAATAGGATTAGAAATATTCTCAATTTTATTCGTTTTTACGTTAAGTTTGAAGAAGCAGCATCACTGAAAGAGTTAGATCAGTCTATCCAACAAATTTTTAAACAAAGAAAAAACATGGGCATAGAAGAAGCAATCTTAAAAGAAGTAGAAGAGAAAGGTATCGAGCAAGGTATCGAGCAAGGTATCGAGCAAGGTATCGAGCAAGGTATCGAGCAAGGTATCGAGCAAGGTATCGAGCAAGGTATCGAGCAAGGCATTGGACAGGGTATCGAGCAAGGTATCACACTTAAAAACATAAAAGGTGTACAAAAAGCTTTAACCAAAGGGAAATATTCTCTGGAAGAAATCGCTGACTTGTTTGAAGTAAGTATAGACTTCGTGATGAAAGTACAAAACAGAGAAATCAAAAATCCCTAATCTCATCAAAAACATGGGCATAGAAGAAGCAATCTTAAAAGAAGTAGAAGAGAAAGGCATCGAACAAGGTATCACACTTAAAAACATAAAAGGTGTGCAAAATCTTCTGAAACAAGGTAAGCTGAATATACAAGAAATCGCAGAAGTCTTAGAAGTAAGTATAGACTTCGTGATGAAAGTACAAAACAGAGAAATCAAAAATCCCTAATCTCATCAAAAACATGGCTCATGCTAGATC
>JBBRUH010000024.1:0-21603 GCA_038248005.1 Cytophagales bacterium
ATTTTTAAACCATTAAGGAATGAAGAATATTAAGAACTTCTTTTGGAGGATTTTTAAACCATTAAGAAATGAAGAATATTAAGAACTTCTTTTGGAGGATTTTTAAACCATTAAGAAATGAAGAACTTGAATGTGCGATTAGTTACTTATGAATATTTTTTTAATGCAAACTAAATATGAGCAAGCACTTAACTTTATTCTTACTGCACCATTATTTTCTTAATGACTGCTCGCCCATCTATTTCACCTTTTAGATAATACATTCCTGGGGTAAGATGATTTACCCTTACTACTCCAAAACCAGAGATGCTATTGATCTTGGGCATATCTTTTTCATCAAATACTACTTGTCCCATTGTATTAAAAATCTTAAAAGTACTTTGACCTTGACTCGTGATAATCACTTGGAAGCTTCCTTGATTGGGGTTAGGTGCAATCTGTATTGGATCAGTAATCCCAAGATAAATTCCAGGATGAAAGACTTCATCAGAAGTACCTACACAGCCGATGTCATTTCGAATAGTAATTGAGTATCTCCCTGAGTCAAGGGGTAGATAGGTAGGTGAATTGGCATTGATAATAGGAATTCCATTTAGATTCCATTGATAGACAAAGCCTTGCTCTAAGACAGTCAATACTCCTCCTTCACGAATAATGCTTGGGGTAGGTCTGGGGCCAGTCTGCACAGTGATATTCTGAGTAATTACATCTACGCAAGGGTATCCACTTGTACTGGTATTATAAACAGCCTCTAAACGGTATTCTCCTGCTTCTTTGGCAGTCAATGTAAGTCCATTTTTGACAAATACATCATCTTTATACCATGAATACTCTGTTGGGTTACTGGTAGCATTGGCTCTTAATATCGTGCTATCGCCTTCACAAAAAGCAAGGCTTCCTTGGTGAGAAATCAATAAAGCAGGGCTAGGACGCACAAATACAGAATAAGGCAATGAAAGTCTAGAGCAAGTAGCATTAGTTGCTAAAAAAACTTCTACTCTATAAGCCCCTGATTGGCTTACCTCTATAGTTGAGTTTTGCTGTCCTATGATGAGTGCATTGTTTCTGAACCATCTGTAGGTAAGCCCTGCAGAGTTACTGATTTCTGCTTTGAGAGTGAGTGTTTCGCCTTGACAGATGCGGTCTCTTCCAGTATTAGGGGTAGAAATTATAGTGGGTAGAGGGAGCGTATTCCCTACTACCACTTCTACATTTTGAGAGGCAATCCCTGCTGGCAAACAGTCATTGGATACATTTACGAAGTAAGTCCCATTTTGACTTACTTGATAGCTTGGTGTTGTCGTAGTGGCTAAAAGTATTTGGTTAGAATTAGTACGTCTATACCATTTAAAGGTAGGCTCTGTTGCTGAGGTAAACACAAGTAATTCTATGGGGCTTTGGCATACATTTGCTACTAAGGTAATATCATTGGCTTGCGGAGAAACTTGAAAATTAATATTTTTAGTACTTGAAAGGGATTCTCCGCAAGTATTGCTTGCTTTTACTTGATACTCTCCAGATATATTGACAGTAAAAATGTTGCCTGTTCCTACTTCTTCTCCGTTTCTTAACCAAGTATAACTTAGATTAGTGCCTTGTGCAGTAGCCTGCAAGACTACGGGTTCTGTAGTGCTTGTCACACAAACCAATACATCTCCAGAAGGGGAAATCTGCACATTAGAGGGACTAAGATTAATGTCTAATACTAGTGTATTAGAAGGGTTGGAATCTCCACAAGCATTGCTAATTTGGACTTGATATTCACCTGATGAGATAGCAGTATAGTTAGGTTGGTTATTAGTGGCTACGATTTCGCCATCTCTACGCCAAGTATAGATTGCACCTGCACCACCATTATTGGTTCGGAGAACTATCATTCCATTGCAATTAGGGTTAGGGTCAGTAGTAGTTAAAGTAATATCTACAATCGGAGCGTCTACGATTTCAGTAATCTCTATAAAACCTGGTATAGAATCATCAGGAGCTAAACATGTATTCTTTATTTCTACCCTATAAAAACCTTGTTGAGTTATATCTACAGTTGATTCAATACTGAAAAGAGTATAATCAGCTACTCCATCATCTGAATAAAGCCATTTATAGCTTAAGTTTGTACCATCAGTATTTACACTTAACTCTAAACTCGTAAGGGGGGGATCACAGTTGGGAGCTAGAGCAGGAAAGGGACTTGCGATAATCTCAGCAAAACTAGGTTCTTGTGTTACTTGTACAGATTTCGGTGCAGAAGTATTTTCACCACACTGGTTAATCAGCGTTACGGTATATTCACCTGTCTCAAAAGCTTGAAAATTAGTCCCATCTGGAAATGGAAATAAGTACTCAGCTACTTGCTCCCCATCTTTAAGCCAACGGATAATATCCAAACTATTATTACTACTCAAATTAGAAATCACCATCACCACCCCAATACTACTACAGCCAATTCCATCTCCTGGTGAGGAAATAAGCAAGGGCAGTACAGGAATAGACAGATTACTTACTATAAAGGGTTCTGAAAAGATGCTTCCACAGCCGTTGACAGCTTCAAGTCTATATTCTCCATCTGTATTGACTAATAAACTTGCACCTGTACCTACAGGAGTACTCCCACTATTGCGATACCATCTATAAGTATCTACCTCGTTGCTGGCACTTCCCTGAAGTGTAAGACTTTCTCCTGTACAGATAAAACTACTCCCTGTGCTAGAGACCACGTTCACGTCTTGCGGACTAGCTGTTATAATCTCTACGTCAATCGATACAGGATTTGCATCTCCACAGCCATTGCTTATCACTACTGAGTATTGTCCTTCATTTCCTGTGGCACTATTGATGGTCAATGTAGAAGCATTTTCACCACTTAGAATATCTCCATCTTTAAACCATTTATAATCAAACACAGGGTCAGGGCAAAAAATACTTGAAGTAGAGTTGCTAGCATTGGCACTCAGTGTAAGCATAGCAGACGCATTGGTACCACACAAAGTAGTAGCTCCACTGGTGCTAATACTTACATTAATAGGCGGATCACTCACTAAGCAAACCTGTATGGTAGCTGAGGAACGGCGTGTGCCGTCATCATCAGTTACAAATACAGCATACTGCCCTTCGGGAAGGACTCCCTCGAATAAAGCATTACTAGAAATCACAAAATCATTAGAAATATCTTTCCATTTATAGGTCAAGGCACCTACGCCAGTGGAGACTGCATTTAGCCTAACAACCGTATTTTGGCAGATTCTGAGGGTATAGGCATCATTGTTAGGGATAGTAACAGAAGTGGCTGGCGGAATACCCACAGTGATTATAGGGTCTGTAGGGATTGGGAAAGAGTAGTAATTTTCTATGAAAGGATATTTCCGAAAAGGGTCTTCACCAAATACATCTGATGAACTTAAGTAAGCAAAAGCAAGACTCAAAAAGAAAATTTTACATATCATTTGGTGGAGTATAGTGAAATTCATATCGAGGAACTTGGTTAGTATCATCAACAAACAAACTTTTAGGTTTTTTGTGAAGTAATAATTTTTGTCATTTTGGTAACATACACATATTTGAACGTGAAAATCGCTGATATAGCTTATCCAAGTGTAAAAGCTTTTGCAAATATATTCAACAAATATGAAAGCAACATTTTCTCAAAAATAGATTAGCCCTGAGTTCTTAGATATTCTAGGAGATAAACTGAAAATATTTGAACTTTTTCAAACAATTTTTTATTAATATAGTATTATAATTAAAATAAATAGTTTTACTATTAATATAGAAAATAATACTTATCTTCACATATATTACAGTTTTCTTCAAATAGCAGGTAATAGTGATAAAAAGCCCTTGGTTTCCGAGGTGCTTTTTTTTTGCTTTATTAGGAATTTGACTAAGAACAAACTAATTTTAGGATGAGCAAAACTACAAGTATTTTATTTTATTGAGGATTCGCAATAATTTTTGATAACTTGAGGCAACGCTTTTATCTAAAAATACGTGCAGAATACAGCAAAAAAATAATTTGTGAAGGAATCAAGTGAAGAATATGTAGTAAGTCTTGTGGAAGGATGCCGAAAGGGCAATAGAGTCAGTCAAAAGGAACTCTATCAGCATTTTTTTGGCTTCTCGATGAGTATATGCCTGCGTTATACCTCTAATGCAGATGAAGCACAAGAAATCTTGAATGATGGCTTCATGAAAGTATTTACTAAAATAGACACTTATAATGCTGAACGCCCTTTTATTTTTTGGCTAAGAAGAATTATGATTAATACTTCTATTGATTACTACCGCAAACAGCCTCGCAACACCTACTCCATAGAAATAGATGAAGTAAGGACGCTCTCTTCTTCACAAGCAGATGCCATTGAAGAAATCAATGAAAAAGATTTGCTCAAACTCGTACAGAGCTTACCGCCAGCTTATCGTACAGTCTTTAACCTGTATGTTTTGGAGGGATTTAAACACGAAGAAATTGCCAAAAAACTAAATATACACGTAGGAACATCTAAATCAAACCTTGCTAAAGCTAGAAAACATTTACAGAATAAATTAAAAAAATTAGAAAAAATTAAGCAATGAACCTAGAAAATGATGATTTATTTGATGATTTTATAAGGCAAAAGCTCAATCAAATACAGCCCAAATTTGATGAAAAGGCTTGGCTTGACTTAGAAAGTCGTTTGCCCCAACCTAATGCTAAAAGGAGATTTTTAAACTTAGGTACAAGACTCGGAGCTATAGCAGCTTTGCTTATAGGTGCTGGGGTTTTTTATTATGCCACTTCCACGCAAAGCTCTGAGGTGATTAGCAAGGTAGAGAAAGTAAATACACATTCTTTATTTGAAATTCAAGAAAAAGAAGAAAATACTAGCCCTAAATCAACACAACACAAACATCTATCACACTCCCAAAAAGAAGAATCTAGTCTAAACGCTGCCTATGATAACACTCTACACTCAAAAGAAAACACCCTAGATACTAACGCTGAGAATATTTATTTAGCAGATAACTCTATTTCTGAATCAGAAAATACTTCTTCTAATCCTTATATTTATTTACAAGAAGAACTAGAAGGTACTAAAAAAATAAGCAAATCCGAAATAGTGATGGGGCTAGGTAAAGAAGACTCAAAAACTACAGAAGATAGACCTGTGGGTTCTTTAACCTCTATCAGTTCTATCCAAGAACACCTGATCCCTGTAGTGCTTACGCCCATGAAAGAGCCTCATACACTCTCATTCAACAGGAAGATATTCCGCAAAAACCCGAGCTGGCAGGTGGGTCTTGGATCAAGTGCTGAGGTAACACTGGCACCTCACTACAGCACTCGTAGAAGTGACTGGTATGGAGCTATCTCAGTGCATGCCGAAAAAATGTTTGGAAATAAGTTTAGGCTTGGTATAGGTTTAAATTACTACCAAAAATTTCAAAAAATAGATAAGAATTTCAATCAAAGTATAGCTACTCAGACATTCTCTTTGAATGAAAACATGCGTATCAACCAACTTACCATAGAAAAAGAAAGAGGTACTGAGTTAGAGCGATTAGAAATCCCTATCGAACTTAAGTTTTTATCCAATAAAAATAGTCGCTTGCGTGCTTTTATAGCATCAGGCGTTTCTGTGGGTCTAAATCTTCGTCAAAAACAAATCTATGAATCTGAAAATATATTCATTGATGCTAATTCGGGAGAGCTTCTAGGAAGTAACAACAGTTTTAAAGCCACAAATTCTACCCTCGGATTTAATGTCAGTTGGCATATCAATGCTGGCTTAGAGTACTCTCTCAATAGCCGTATTCACATACAAGCAATGCCTTATTTTAAATATGCACTGAATGATACACAAATCAAAAGTGAGCAAAACCAAACTTACGGATTGAGAACCATCCTTTTTTATAGATGGCAGAGAAAGAAGTGAGAAGCGAGAAGTGAGAAGTGAGGAATAAAGAAGTAAAGTTATTAAACCACTATTGCTATTTGGTACTGAAATATGAAACTGTTATTTGACACTGATATATGAAACTATTATTTGATACTGTTATATGAAACTGAGATATGAAACTGTTATTTGACAAACAAATTATTTAAACACTTACTTCGTTGATAGATAAGAAGATAAAAACGATGTATAAAAGTTTAAATACTCAATATTGGTTTGTAGGAAGTCTCTCAGTTTGGATTCTGGTAGTCTGTGCTTATTCATTCAAAAAAAATTATACCGCAGAAGATATTCTCAAAACCCCTGCACACTTTGGTAAGCTATACCAAATACCAGAAGACAATCCTATGACTTTGGAAGGCATTCACTTAGGACGAATGCTTTTTTTTGAGCCTTTACTCTCAAGTGATAGCACGATAAGCTGCAGTAGCTGCCATCAACCACAAAAAGCTTTTACAGACGGACGAGCTTTCAGCAAGGGAGTACATGGAAAGATGAGCCATAGAAGTGCCATGTCTTTAGTAAATTTACTGTGGGTAAGGCAGTTTTTTTGGGATGGAAGAGCTGCTAGTTTAGAAGAGCAAGCACTGATTCCTATTCAAGACCACCGTGAGATGAATCTAAGTCTGAGTGAAGCCGTAGAGAGACTACAAAATACTACTGAATATCCTTATCTGTTTAAAAAAGCCTTTGGCTCAAAACAAATTACCTCTGATAATATTGCCAAAGCCCTTGCACAGTTTGAGCGAACACTCATCTCGTCTGATGCCCGCTATGATAAAATCATCCGTGGCGAGATACAAGCTACCAAACAAGAACAAAGGGCTATTAATCTATTTATGACTCACCCTGTGCCAGAGGCAGGACTGAGAGGGGCTAATTGTGGAGATTGTCACGGCAGCAATCTGACTACTCTGAACACTTTTCATGACAATGGTCTAGACAAAAACCCCTTAGACAAGGGGCGAGGAAAAGTTACGGGAAGATTATATGATGATGGCAAAATGCGTGTACCTTCCCTTCGTAATATTGTCCTGACTGCTCCCTACATGCACGATGGAAGATTTAAAACCTTAGAAGAAGTACTTGACCACTACAATGAACATGTCAAACCCAGCCCAAACCTTGACCCACTTATTATGGAAGCGACCAATGAACTAGATGGAGAATCTCTTATGCTCACCAAACAAGAAAAAGAAGATATCTTACTTTTCTTAGAGATGCTGACGGATTCTACTTTTATTACCAATCAGCGATTTCAGAATCCTTTTTAGTAAGATATGAGTGATAACTTACATTTCGGTAATAATCTCTATCGATAAAAAGAATTTAAGTATCTGATATTCAATAACTTAAACTAATAAATACCGTTCAAGCGAAGACGATTGAACGAGGTGAAGAGAGGTGCAAGTCTCTTGGCTTGCACCTCTCTTCACCCATAAAATCGTAATAATGTTTAATGTAGCATTCTAAAAAAAGAAATTAGATAAAACGAGGTAAAATTTTATTTATATCTGAAAAATATACTTTTAATTTTGATTATCAATATGTTTTTTTACCGAAATATGAGTGATAAGTGATTAGCAATTCTCATTTTGTGTTTTTTATTTTGTTTACTAGAAATTATTACGATATTTTGTTTGTGGAGGTGCGATTGCCTTCGCTCAATGCTGTTAATTTAAGGATTTTATCGAGAATTAGACGTGGCACTTTTCAAAAAAGTGCCACGTCTATCAAAAGAAAAAGGAATTTAAAAAAATTAGTGGGTTTGTATAACTTCTATTTTTCTGTTAAGTTGACTGCATTGAGCCTCTCCGCTTGCACCTCCACAAATAAAATCGTGATAATGTTTATTACACTTTTGCAAAATAAAAGTTTCAATAAGTACTTTAATCATCTTACTATAGTCTGATTAAAGGTCTGATATTCCAATAATATTTCCAAAAAATCAACACTTAGAAAGTTTCTTTAAATAGACAAAATATTTAAAGAAACTTTTTACATTTGAAGATAATATATCTCATTTATCCTTGGAATCAAGCATAAAAATAAGTGCAAATCTTTATGCCTGAACATAGATATGTCATTACATTTATGTGTTTATTATTAGCTATTTTGAAAATTAAAGATTTTGTTTGTGAGAATAATATTAACAATTGTATTATTATTTATTTATGGAGTTAGCTGTTTTGGGTAAAGAAATCATCCAACACAAGATTCAATTTATATTTTTGGCAACCTAATTTGAAGATTACTTATCAAGATTATAAGGGAGTACCACAAAAAGAGATTTTAGAAATGATGAAAAAGTATGATTTTTCTACTTCAATATTTATGAGAATCTGGTCAGTATTGAATATTCCTAAAAAGAAAAAAGACCAATACAGAAAATTTGAGAAAGTATATTTTTCTCCAGCATTTGAGAGAACAACTTCATTCATCATAACATATCATACAGTGCAAATTGCTATGCAAAATTTCTACTTAGATATATGCGAAATATGTGCTAAATGGGCTAGACAAGAACTAACTTCATTTCAAGATTCAACAAAAGCAATGGTACACTTGCAATTATGTATATGACTGTAAAAGAGGAAATGAATTAAAGAAGAGTAGAAATGTACGGAAGCTATTTTAAGAATGTTTTTATTGATAAAAGAGAAGGTGCATTTGCTGAGTGGATACAATCAATTGAAGAATTATCAAATAAGACACAAAAATGGACTAGAAAACTTGAAGAATGTTATAGATTAATGATAGGAGAACCTATTGAAGATGGATATATAATGGCTCCAACCGTAATTAGACTAATATTTAGTAATAAAAAAATAAAACAACTTCCAATAATATCTATCATTCATTGTGATAGTGAGACAAAACAAATGATGCTGTAGAATTATTAGTTTAAAAATGAGCTAGATTTAAGATTCAATCCAGTTTCATCTAAAACTCAAAACCTCCCCTCTCCCAAATCAATTTCAACAATCATTATGATTAATAAAATAAAAAGCCTAAATTGATAGTGATTGGGGGTAATAATTAAATAAGATAACAAGTTGGTTTAGATAAAACACTCATTATCAGATTATTAAAAACTTATAATTCATGATTTATAACTCATCTCTCACTTAGGTATTTAGCAAATAATTATTTTTTTTGATATCGTATGACCCTTATTTCTAAAAAGAAAAAAAACTTTCCCATCAGCACATTACTTCGAGATTACCTCCAAAAGTATGAGCGTGATACAGAACTTCCCCTTCGCTATGATGATTTATTGCGTTTTACGGATAGTTTCCCACTTTTGGATAGCACAGGGCGAGATACACTCTGGGAAACAGTGGTCTATCCACAGTATATGATGTCAGAGTTGAATGAACATCTTACCTTGATTTACGCCTTGCTCAAAACGGACGGAGATATCTCTGTGATGGAGCATTTGTATGTAGATAGAATTGATTTTTGCACTTTTGGAAACTCCAAGCCCTTTCGTGTGCGAATCGTCAATCATTTTAATGATAACCATGATTATTTTTATGTCAAAGGGGCAGATGCTTCTCGGGTATATGGGCTTGAGCTAGAGCATATTCTCTCTCCCAATAGGATTAATTATCTAGTGCATGAGCATACATTGATAGAAGAACACATCGCAGGAATCCCTGGAGATGTATTTATTAATGATTATATCAATCGCCCCAAGCTTAATAAAGTAAGAATCGCCAAAGAATTTGTAAAGTTTAATGAGCGATGCTATCTAAAACTATTGGGTGACATGCGCTCATATAATTACGTGGTGGACATTACGCCTGATTTTGATGAAGAACAATACCGAGTGCGTGCCATTGATTTTGATCAGCAATGCTATGAAGGCAAAAGACGCATGTATCTCTCTCAGTTTTTTAAAGAAAATGCTCCCATAGTCAAGCTATGCCTAGATTTGCTTAGTCCTGAGACCGTTCGCCAATACCAATATGAAGAGCAGACACTGATGGCTCGTCGCCTTAAATCAGCTAAACATAGAATGAAAGATTTAGTAGATTGTATGCAAAGCGATACCATTTCTTTGCCCGAAAAAGTAAAACAATTGAGGCGAGAATTAGCCAAGCATCACAAAAACTCAGAGTTCTTAAAATGCCAAAATATGGGAGAAATTCTTCGTACACATCTTCGTGGAATGCTTGCCAATATGAAGCCTATGCGTAGAAAAGAAAAAAGCTAGTATTTTTGAGCAATAGGTTGTTTTGAAGTAATTACACAAAATGCTTTCTAAACCTTCAAAAGAATAATATGATTTCTGAAATAGCTACCCTTACTCAAATAGAAACTGAGTTAAAAAAACGTTGGCAATTTCCTTATCATTGGGGAAGATTCCAAAACGATAAGGAAGATAAACTTACCAACTTTATCTATGAAATTTTGTATTTTGAAGATTTGCTAGATGAAATCAAAAGAAGGCTCAAAAAAGAAGATAACTATGATGCTCTCTTTCAATATACCCTCAATCGCTGGTATAACTTCTGGTCTGCCAAAGGCATTGAACATATCTTTGCCCTTTCTCCTAAGGTGAAAGCTAACCCCGACTCAAAAGATAAATTTAAAGATTTTGACATTCAATCTATCCCATTTGACCACAAAAGCTCTATTTTTCCTAAATCTTATCCTTCTCCCATTGAGTTTGCAATCCAAAATCCTGTAAGTCTGATTGAGTGGCTTTATCAAAATCAAAGTCAAGAACAGCGGAAGCATCTCAAAAATAGACTCTTCATTGTTTTTTTTGATACCAATCATCATCACTGGAAACTAAAAGCTGAGATAAGCTGGTTAAGAACTAAAATTGAAGAGTATCTTGATAATTTTCAATTTGAACGGTTACAAAGGATTTCTTTTTCTGAGCAAGAGATTGTGTTTTCTGATATTATATGGGCAATCAAGGAGTCCCAATAAATATAATTTAGCTAAGATAATTCTATAAATAAAAAACATTCCAATTTATGGAAAATCTAAAATAATAAAACACTGATAATCAGAATTTTATGTTTAGGCTTGATATATATATTCAAAGTATGATTAGCTGTTCTGAAAATGCTATTCATGAAAATATACTTGTACACTTATGATGTCTGAGTCTTATTTTTTTCATTCTCTTTGGTTTCGTCTTTCATTCCATCTTCTACATATTTCATCAAATCCTCAAATTCATCAAGAGCTACATCGTTTTGTTTTACAAAGAAAGAAACCATTTTCTCAAAAGAACCTCCAAAATATTTTCCCATAAAGTTTTTGAGATAAAAATTACTATACAGGCTTTTTTCTATTAGTGGATGATACTCATGGGTTCTCCCATAAGCTTTATGACCTACAAAACCTTTTTCTTCTAGAATACGCACAATCGTAGAAACGGTATTGTAAGCATAAGGCTCACTGTTTTTAGGGTTAAGCGGGAGTTCTTTAACGATATCTTTTACAAAAGCACTTTTGAGCTTCCAGAGTACTTGCATGATTTGCTCTTCGGCACGAGTGAGTTCTTCTAATTTTTCCATTAAAAAAAGGGTTTATTTCCTCAAAAATAAAACTAAAAAACTAGTTATGCAAGCAAAAGAGTATTTATTTTCCCAAACTGCGGTTCTATTTAGGTAACTGAATACTAAAAGAAGTAAACTCTCCTTCTTGGCTTTCCACAGTTACTTCTCCTTGCATTCGGTCTAATGCTTTTTTGACTACATACAAGCCTAAGCCATTACCTTCTGAGGCTTCCGAACCTCTAAAAAACATATCAAAAATCTTAGAAAAATAGGAGTGAGGGATTCCTGCACCATTATCTCTGAGATAAATGACAAGATGAGTATCAGTGCTATATACTTTAATGGATAAAGTAGGCTGTACACTAGAATCTTCAGAGCGAAAAGTAGTAGCATTTTCTACCAAATTTTCAAGTATAAAGATAAGTAAATCGGTGTCAGCATAAAAAAAGCTGGCGGGTTCTATATCAGTAATAAGTTGTAAATGGCTTTGTGTTATTTTTTCAGAAAGGTTATCTTCTACTTGTGAGATAATTTCTTCTATATTAAGCATTTTGGTTTCCACAGTTTTGCCCATAATATAGCTTACTTGGTGGAGCTTTTCGAGCATCCTATCCATCTTAAGGGCTGTATCTTCAATGCGTTGAAAAAAAACGACTGATTTGGGACTTTCTTCAGCACACTCTAGGCGAGCTACGTGGGCAAGCCCAATGAGTGTAGCCACAGGGCCTTTAAAATCATGAGAGGCACGATAGACAATAAGGTCTAACTCTTCATTGGCTTGTATGAGTGCATGATTGGCATGGCTTAGGTCAAGTGTGCGTTCTGTTACTTTTTCTTCGAGATAGATATTAGACTGATTAAGTTTTTTATTAGTAACTTCTAGCTTCTGTTTTGTGTCTGTAAGTTGTTGATATTGTTCACTAAGTTTATCTTTTTGCTCTTCTATCTCAAGCTTTTGTTGTTCTAATACTTCGTTTTGCAGCATAATTTTATGCTTTTGTTGCTCTATTTCCGAGTATTGTTTTTTGAGTAAGATATTATCACGGCGTTTTTGCATCACTACGATTAGCAATAAAGTAACCAGTAAAACTGCCAAAACTAAGCCTACTATAAGTGCATAGTTAAAAAACTTTTGATTGGCTATTTGTAAATCATAAATCTGCTTTGCTTTTGAAAACAAATGAGGGTCATCCATCTCTTTTTCATCTACTTGCTCACGCATCTGGACGGCTTTGAGGAAATAGGCATTGCTTTTTACCTCTTCACCCAGATGTTCGTAGATAGTGCCTACCATCACACTCGCCTCTGCCATTTGAGCTGTTTCTCCTGTTTTTTCGGCGAGTTTAAGATATTTAAGGTAATATTCTAATGCTATGGAGTAATAATCATCACGAATATAGAATAAATCATAATAATATTTCCCTATGGTCTTAAGAGTAAGAGCCATTTTTGTAGTGTTTCCTTCTGATTGATAGATTTCTAAGGCTTTTTGATATTCTTCAATACTCTCTTGATCTCTTTTCAAATCATCCAGAAAATATACTTTTCCAAGCAAATAGTGAGCATCAGCCTCTCCGATTTTATATTCAATTTTTTGGGCAAGGTTAAGAGCCTGCATAGAAAAATATTCTGCATTTTTCTCTCTATTATTAATAAGATACTCCTCTGATAGCTGATTAAGTGCATCTACTCTTATGGTATCTTCACGAGGTAACACCCTTAATACCCTAGATAAGCTATCAATTTTATAGCATTGAGCATCTACTTGACAAGGAGAGACTAAAAATAATATCAGCAAAAAAGCAAGCCACCGCATAATTTTGTTGTTTAACTTAGAAAACAAACTCCTTAACATTATATTTGTGTTCATTTTTGGAGTCATTGTTTACAAAAGTATGAAAAATGTAATATATACACTTCAAATTCGTAATTTATACATTTAATTGAACTTAAAAGACCTAATGTACCGTTTTAGATTAGTTTAAAGTCATTATTTGTACAACAAGATAAAATAATTCGTAAATAAACTATAAATTCAAGAAAAACTCTTCAAAAAATAAAAAAATGGCAAAAGAAACCTTTACAAAGAATATAAATATAAAAAATCGCAAAGCGAGTTTTGAGTTTTTCTTTATAGATAAATATGTAGCTGGGATGAAACTTCAGGGCACTGAAATAAAGTCTATTCGTCAAGGAAAAGTAAACTTACAAGATGCTTTTTGTTATTTTAAAGATGGTGAGTTATGGGTAAAGCAAATGCATATTTCTCCCTACACCAATGGCACACATTATAATCATGTGTCTGATCGTGAGCGAAAACTTCTCCTCAGCAAAAAAGAGCTTCGCAAATTAGAAAGTGGAACAGAGGAGCAAGGAGTTACCATCGTTCCTACACGTCTATTTACAAATGATAGGGGCTGGGCAAAGCTCGAAGTGGCTCTTGCTAAGGGTAAAAAACTGTATGATAAGCGTGATAGTATCAAAGAAAAAGATGTCAAAAGAGAACTTGATAGGATAAAATTCTAGGTAGTAAATAACCTTAAAGGCTTTTATTATTCTAATATAATCTTATTTCTTAACAAAGCACAAAATGAGATTGTTCAAAATAATATTATGATATATTTTCCTGACTAAAATATATCATTAATTAAAAAAAGATTAATTTAGTGAGCAAAAGTATCCACAAAGTATAATATCAGGTAGATAAATGCAAACCATTTAATGTTTGAATAAGTGTTTTAAAAAAGGTTATTGTTTAACAGATTTTTATCAATCTCATTATTTTTCTTTTTAAATCAAAAAATATGCAAGCACAGGTTCAGAGTGTAATTCAAGAAGCCCTTTCATATAAAGGCACAAAGTATAAATGGGGTGGAAATGACCGACAAGGAATTGACTGCTCTGGGCTTATGGTAAGGGCTTTCGCTGCTGCTAGTTTTAATATCCCTCGCATAGCAGGCGACCAAACCAAGATAGGACTACATGTAGAAATGGATGAGCTGGTCTCTGGTGATTTGGTTTTTTTTACGGATCAGCCAGGCAATGTAAGGATAACTCATGTAGGACTAGTCATCGGGACGAATTATCCCCAAAGATCAGTTACTTTTGTTCATGCAAGCTCTGGTCAATATGGAGTAATGGAGTCTGAGTTACTCTCCAAATACTGGATGGGAGTTTATCTTCAAGCTACCCGACCCACAGTGTTTTTGGGTAATCCTCCAAGTTAATTTTAAATCCCTTAAAATATCCGACTTACTACCAAAAGAGGTGTATAGTAAATATCTTGTGCAGTGTGAAAATTATTCGATAACCATTGATCAATCTCTTGAAAACTCAATAAAACGGCTATGAAATCAGTTATACGATAAAACTATACTAAAAATTTAATTTTTTATTTTAAAATTACTAAGTTTGGAGTATATGATTGGATGGATTCAAAACTAAAAAACATGATGGATAAGAAATATCAAATATTGCTATGGACAGTATTATTGAGCCTACTCACTGCTTTTTCTTTGACTGCACAGGAGTTTCGCAGAGGTTGTGTATTGGATGAAGCTCTTTATCAAAAAGTGCCACTTGTTCCTTCTCAAGTACGTGGCTCTTATCAATTAGAGTCCAAAGTTTCATTACGCAAATATGCCCCTACCCCTCAAAATCAAGGTTCTTATGGTACTTGCGTAGGTTGGTCGGTTTCTTATGCAGCACGTACTATCATGATGGCTCATCAAAAAAACTGGGAAAATCCTACACTCATCAATGAAAATGCTTTTTCACCTTATTTTATTTACGAACAAGCCAAATCAGTAAGAGATATTTATTGCCAAGAAGGGACTAGCCTTTACAGTGGTCTAGAAATCATAAAAGGCATCGGCACGGTAGGTCTTTATGAGTTTGAAGGACAGTGTGGACAAATGATTACACCTCAATTAGAGCAAAAGGCTTCTAGATATAAAATCAAAGAATATCGCCGCCTTTTTGATAGTGATGAACCTGATAAGCTACTCAAAGTTAAAAGAAGTATCTCAGAGGCTCGCCCTGTAGTGATAGGGATTCAGTGCTGTGCAGAATCTTTCTTGACTGCCAAAGGTGTAGATTATTGGGCTTTGCAACCCAATGATAATCCTAACCCCGATGGAGGACATGCACTTACAGTCATAGGCTATGATGATAACAAAGAAGGGGGAGCAGTAGAGCTGATGAATAGCTGGGGAACTACATGGGGTGATGGTGGATTTATCTGGATGTCATACAAGGAGTTTGAGCAGTATTGCTTTGAGGCCTATGAAATGGAAATAGAAAAAGTAGAAAAAGAAATATTGGTAGGGAAGCTTCAGTTTAACCTTACTTCTGACAAAGAGATGAAGGCTTATTATAAGGAAAATCAGCAACTCCGCTACTATCAAATGGAAAACTCCTATCACTCAGGTACACAGTTTAGGTTGTATATAGAAAACGCCAGCCCTGCTTATGTGTATGCTTTTGGGACAGACCTTTCGGGAGCAACCTATAAGGTTTTTCCAAATAGCCCAGAAGTTAGCCCACTTCTCAACTACAATAAAAATAAAGTAGCCATCCCCAATGAAAATCAGTACTTACAGCTAGACCAGACCATTGGCATAGATTATTTTTGTGTACTTTATTCAAAAAAAGAAATAGACTTAGATAAAATCTTGACGGACTTTGAGTTGGCTACTGGCTCTATTTTAGAAAAACTAGAGTTAGCCTTAAAGGTACATTTGAATCAATCTTCTACACGAATCCAATACTTTCAGGGAGGAGAAATAGGCTTTAATGGAATATTAAATGAAGATAATCTAGTTCCACTCATTGTAGCTATTCCTCATATCAAGTAATTTTTATTTTTTTGAACCATTAAGGAGTTAAAAGTATTAAGTGATTGATTATAAATTATTAGTAGTCTGATAATGAGGGCTTTACTAAGAATAAATCATCATTCATAACTCATCACCCAAAAAACTATATGAAACTCATAGAATGTCCTCGTGATGCCATGCAAGGGATTCACGAATTTATACCTACTGACCTAAAAGCTCAATATCTGAATCAACTCCTTAAGGTAGGCTTTGATACCTTAGATTTTGGGAGTTTTGTGTCGTCCAAAGCCATTCCGCAGATGCGAGATACCGCAGAAGTATTGGCACAGCTTGACCTTAGCCAGACTGATACTAAGTTATTAGCCATTGTTGCGAATCAGAGAGGAGCAGAAGATGCTTGCCAATTTGAAGAGATTGCTTATTTGGGGTATCCTTTGTCTATTTCAGAGACTTTTCAGCTTCGCAATACCAATAAAACCATTGACGAATCTATCAAGCTATTGGCTGATATGCAAGCTCTTTGTCAAAAGCACAATAAAAAACTTGTTACCTATATTTCTATGGGTTTTGGGAATCCTTATGGAGATGCTTATAGTAGTGAGATTGTCTTAGAATTTGCTCAAAAACTAGTAGATTTAGAGATTAAAATTATCTCTTTGGCAGATACCATCGGAGTTTCTAATCCTGAGAACATTCAATTTTTATTCAATACTTTGATTTCTGCTTTTCCTCAAGTTGAATTTGGGGCTCACCTTCACTCTACCCCACAGACTGTGGATGAAAAACTCACTGCCGCTTATCAAGCTGGATGCCGTAGGTTTGATGGAGCATTTCTAGGCTTTGGAGGCTGCCCTATGGCAAAAGACGACCTCATTGGCAATATGCCTATGGAAAATATTTATCACTTTTTGAAAGCCAAAGAAATAGACTTAGGAATCAATGAAACAGCCTTCAATGAAAGTTTTAGGTTTGCCCAAGAAGTGTTTGGAAAGTACTCCTAAGTAAAATATAAGTCTTCGATGATTTATTTACTCCCAATTTCAATTTAAGCAGATGTTTTTAATATAGTTAAAGCACTGTACCATATAGCTCATTCCCCCGAAATGACAGTAAAGGGCGACAGATATAACTTTATGAAAGCATAATTTAAGAATTCCTAAAACGATTACGCCATGATTAGGTTATATTTGCAAAGTAAAAAGATAAAAGCTAAAATATAAAAATCATGTCATCTAAATTAATTATGGTTTTGATAGTATTGGTAGGAAGTGTAGTTTTTCCTGCTGTAGGGTATTATTTAGATTGGAAAGCTTCTCAAAAGAGAAAGAAGAAAACCTCTAAAAACTAAATCTGTCTTTAAAAACGACCAAATATCAAATCAACTAATACTTATTTATGAATGCTCATCCCAAACGCATCGCAATTCTAGGTTCTACTGGTTCTATAGGCA
This sequence comes from Cytophagales bacterium, assembly GCA_038248005.1. GTDB lineage: Bacteria > Bacteroidota > Bacteroidia > Cytophagales > Microscillaceae > JAABSX01. Next base: position 17,741 of record JBBRUH010000024.1, read on the forward strand.
CACAAACCCTTGAGGTAATTGAAAGTCAGCCTGATTTTTTTAGGGTAGAAGTCCTGACAGCCCAACGCAATGCAGATTTGTTGATTGCCCAAAGTAAAAAATTTCTCCCTCGCCACGTAGTTATTACCGAATCTGAGTTTTATCCCAAAGTAAAAGAAGCTTTGCAAAGTCTTGATATTCAAGTGCATACGGGTGTAGAAGCTTTGGTAGAAGTTGTAAAAATTTCCGAAATAGACATTGTACTTACGGCTATAGTGGGCTATTGCGGACTTGCTCCTACGATTGCTGCCATAGAACACGGTAAGGACATCGCCTTGTCTAACAAAGAAACACTAGTAGTAGCAGGAGAACTAATCATGTCACTTGCTCAAAAACATCAAGTAAAAATATTACCTGTGGACTCGGAGCATTCAGCTATTTTTCAGTGCCTTACTGGAGAAGAAATGAACCCCATAGAGAAGATTATTTTGACTGCTTCTGGTGGGCCTTTTAGAGGAAGAAAGCGAGAAGATTTGCTTCAAGTTACCAAAGCACAAGCTTTAAAACATCCTAACTGGACAATGGGAGCAAAGATTACGATAGACTCGGCTTCATTGATGAATAAAGGGCTAGAAGTGATAGAGGCCAAATGGCTTTTTGGTTTGGAGACGAAGCAAGTAGAGGTGATAGTGCATGCACAATCCATTATTCACTCTTTGGTGCAGTTTGAAGATGGCTCTATCAAAGCACAACTGGGCTTGCCTGATATGAAACTCCCTATATTGTATGCCCTTGCTTACCCCAAGCGATTACCCACTGATTTTGAGAGATTTAGCTTTTTACAATACCCACAACTTACCTTTGAACAGCCTGATACAGAAACTTTTCAGAACTTAGCTTTAGCCTTTGATGCACTGCAAAAAGCGGGTAATATGCCCTGTGTGCTCAATGCTGCCAATGAAATAGCCGTAGCAAAATTTTTAGAAGACAAGGTGCAATTTTTAGAAATGTCAGATATTATCGCAGATTGTCTAGCAAAGATACCTTATATCGAAAAGCCATCTTACGAAGAATATGTACAGACTGACACCGAAACACGTCGTTTGGCTTTGGAATTATGTAAATAACTAAGAATTTATCTTAGGAACAATAATTAAGTAAAATGATAAGTTAGTTTAGGTAAAATACTCATTGTTAGATTATTACAAACTTATAAATCATCATTTATAACTCAATGATATAGAAAGTAAACGGCAAGAAATGAGCTCTAATGAGAATGACTATTATCTCATTTATGAGAGGATATCAGCCTATTAAATTGGTATTTTATCTACCTCAAAAAGAGCGAGCCATCAAGATTCAAGAAGCTATCAAGGCACTCTACACTACAATAGGGTATGAATTTATGTTGGAAAAAATGCTTGGGAATACCTCAAAAAAACGACTCAAATTGATTTGAAAGAAATCTTAGAGGAAATCGCAAGAGAAAGAATTTGATACTGTTTTTTGAAACTAAATCATTAAAAAATAGATTTAACAGGTCTTGATAAGTAAAAATTAAGAACTTAGCCTAGAAGATGGCTAAATTAGTGTAAATTTAAGGTTTAATTCGTTCTCAAAGACCCTAAGAATAGCTTAGTCGCTTATGCAGACATAGCAATGGCGTAACTTAATAAATTAGTAAATAAGAGTTGTTCACATCAGAATGAACAAAAGCATAAAATAAATTGAATGGAAACAGTGATTATGATTGGGCAGTTGATTTTAGGACTGTCTATTATTGTGGGTTTACACGAGCTAGGGCATTTATTGACCGCCAAATTATTCGGAATGAGAGTAGAAAGATTTTCTATTGGATTTCCTCCTCGTATTTTTGGCATAAAATGGGGCGAAACTACCTATGAAATAGGGGCTTTGCCCTTAGGAGGGTTTGTGAAAATATCGGGAATGATTGATGAATCCTTTGATACAGAACACCTCAAAGAAGAACCCAAAGACTATGAATTTCGCTCAAAACCAGCTTGACAACGTCTGATAGTGATGATGGGTGGAATTGTTATCAATGTCATTACTGGAATAATGATGTTTATCGGGGTAGTATATTATTGGGGAGATAGCTACATCCCTGCCGATGAAGTCAAAAAACATGGCATAGTAGCCTACGAACTAGGTGAAAAAGTAGGCTTAAAGACAGGGGACAGAATCATAGATGTCAATGGGAAATCTTATGATAAGTTTTATGATTTGCTAAGCCCCGAAGTCTTACTCGGCAGTGATGCTTACTACACAATAGAGAGAGATGGGGAACGCAAAAAAATTATGCTTCCCAATGATTTGGTAGAAAAAATCTCAGACCGTAAGAACCCTCAGCGTTTTTTCTGGGTGATGCAGACTTTTTCTGTGGGAGAAGTTTTACCCGATTCGCCCGCTTCTAAAGCAGGACTCAAAGCAGGAGATGTCATTGTGAGTTTTAATGGCAAACCAATAGAATTTTTCCATGAGTTTCAGGCACTTCAAGAAAAAAATAAAAATAAACCTGTCAAAATACAAGTCAAAAGAGGTGAAAAAATAGTACCTCTGACCATCACTTCAGACAAAGAAGGGAAATTTGGTTTTCAGGCAAAAGATAATATAGAAACCAAAAACACAGAGTATTCACTAGGCGAGGCTACCAGTTTAGGTGCTTCTAGGGCATTTATGTCAGTAGTCTATAACATTCAGGGCTTCGGCAAACTCTTTCGCCAAGAAGTATCTACCAAAGCACTGAGTGGTCCTATAGGCATTGCCCAAATTTTTGGTACAACTTGGGTGTGGTTGGATTTCTGGCGAATTGTCGCAATTTTATCTATGTGGTTAGCGTTTCTCAATTTCCTACCTATCCCTGCTTTAGATGGAGGACACGTCATGTTTTTGACCTATGAGATTATCTCAGGACGTAAGCCTTCGGATAGATTTCTACAAAATGCTCAGACAGTTGGGGTAATTATTCTACTGGCTTTGATGGTATTTGTAATTTTTAATGATATTTTCAATATTTTTATAAGATAAAATGAAGCCTTACTTGCCCATTTTTTTTGGATATTTTTTAATAATTTTTTTGATAATAGGAAGCAGAGAAGTAGCCAAAAGTGCTTCTCCATCTCCCTTTCACGATTTTCATACAAGCCTTGCCGAGCTTAACTACAATCAAGGCACTAAGAGTTTTGAGGTGAGTTTGAGGGTTTTTACAGATGATTTTGAGAAGGCTCTCTCACAAGCCAATAACTTGGGTAACTTCCACTTAGAAAAAGGAAAAAAACACAATGATTTGATAGAGAAATACTTAAAAGAGCATTTTTATCTACTCAACTCCAAAGAGCAAAAAGAAGAACTTACTTTTTATGGTAAAGAAATGGAAGCAGATATAACTTGGCTGTATTTTGAGATTCCTGTTAAAAAATCAATCAAAGGCTATCAAGTCCATAACTCTATGTTCACAGAAGCCTTCGCAGACCAAATCAATATGGTCAATTTCTTCTACCTCAAAGCCAAAAAAACTTACCTCTGTACACGAGCCCAAGTACAACACCTCATGGATTTTGGGTGATTTCTGTCAAATAACAGTTTCATATTGCAAATAACAGTATATCCTTGTATGCCAGTCTGTAAAATAAAAAAACAAAAAATGTTTCAAATATTGTCGATAGTCGTACTTGGAACACGCTTTATAGCCAGTCTTCGGAATAGGGGTATAATCAGCCCAGTCTGAAAGGTGATTAAGATTTTCAGTAGTAGTGCTTCGTGAAGACACGAACCACGGAAAAGACTGCTTGTGTTTTTAAACCATTAAGGAATTAAGGTGATTAAGTTTTTCTGCGATTGCCTGTGTTTTTAAACCATTAAGG
>JBBRUH010000025.1:0-21304 GCA_038248005.1 Cytophagales bacterium
CTAGCTAGTAACAGAAGATTACAAATCTTATTACTCTGTAATCGGGATTACAAATCCCGACTAGCTAGTAACAGAAGATTACAAATCTTATTACTCTGTAATCGGGATTACAAATCCCGACTAGCTAGTAACAGAAGATTACAAATCTTATTACTCTGTAATCGGGATTACAAATCCCGACTAGCTAGAGCAATTCTCTATGTTTTCTATGTGCCTGTGTGGTTATAAAAAAGATAAAGTGTTGGTAATCTTCGCTATTTCCTGTGTCTTTACAAGTAATTTTTCTTATCACTTCACCATAATCTCATGCTTACTTGCCCAACTTTGAATGTCTTGTTTGCTGAGGGCGGCTGCCATGAGGTCAGGAAAGAGGTCAGGCGTACAAGCAAAGACAGGCACTCCGATAGAAGCCAAATATTCGGCATTTCCTTTATCATAATAAGGTGCACCCTCATCATTGAGGGCTAGAAGCGTAATGAACTGTGTGCCACTCTGCACCAAATTAGCCATTTTTTTACGCATCTTTACTTGGTCTCCTCCTTCATACAAATCTGTAATCAAAATCAAGACTGTATCTGAAGGGCGATGAATAATTTGCTCACAATAGGTTAGGGCTTTGTTGATATCTGTTCCTCCACCGAGCTGCACACCAAAAAGCAAATCCACAGGGTCTTGTAGTTCTTCTGTTAAATCTACCACTGCTGTATCAAAAACAACCATTTTCGTCTTCACGGCAGGGATAGAAGCCATCACCGAACCAAAAATCCCCGAATAAATCACCGAACTCCCCATCGAGCCACTTTGGTCTAGGCAAAGCACTACATCTTTCAAAGCATTTCGTTTTCTGCCATACCCAATGCGAGTTTCAGGGATGATGGTTTTGTATTCGGGTTGATAGTGTTTTAGGTTTTTGCGGATAGTTTCGTGCCAGTTGATTTCATTGTGCCTTGGACGGCGGTTTCTGATAGAACGGTTTAGACTTCCAGTGATAGCCTGTTGGGTAGGGGCGGCTAGTTTGCGGATGAGATCATCTACTACTTTTTTGACTACTTGTCTGGCTGTATCTTTAGTTTTTTCGGGGATGGCTTTGCCCAAAGTCATTAGATTAGCTACTAAATGCACATCTGGTACAATACTCTCCAGCATTTCGGGTTCTGTGAGCAAGGCAGTAAGATTAAGCCTTTTGAGGGCATCTTGTTGCATAACTTGCACCACACTCTGGGGAAAATACGTGCGAATATCTCCTAGCCATCTCGCCACATTGGGAGAAGATGCCCCTAGTCCACCTTTGCGTTGGGCATTGTAAAGAGCTTCTAATGTTTTGTCTATGCCTGCTTCGGTCTGAGAAAGTGAGCAAGAAAGTTGTTGCTCAGTTTCTCCTCCAAGTATTAATCGCCATCGGTTTAGGTGTTGGTTTTCCATGGGTATTTTTAATTATTTGACTGATTTTTAAATTCTAACAATTTTTTCTAATACAGATATTACTCCATCATCTGATTTTGGTGAGACACCAGAATTTCCGAAGGTGAGACACCTTACGGGGAGGTTGCTCAGTTTCTCCTCCAAGTATTAATCGCCATCGGTTTAGGTGTTGGTTTTCCATGGGTATTTTTAATTATTTGACTGATTTTTAAATTCCAACAATTTTTTCTAATACAGGTATTACTCCATTATCTGATTTTGGTGAGACACCAAAATTTCCGAAGGTGAGACACCTTACGGGGAGGTGAGTATTAGGGGAGTAAACTTAAAAATAAGACTTATTTAACTCCACTTCTTCTACAGTATAGTCATCTTCAGTAAACTCAAATTTGCAGGTATCTGCAAAATTTTGGATTGCTTCCATATATTTATCTATACTATTGAAAACACCAAATAAAGTATCATCTCCTTCATAAGTATCTGGTCCGTAAATATTTGTGGTATATAGTTTCATTTCTTTATTTTAAAATTCTTCGTTTCTATTTTATAAATCTCAAATTCCAAACATCTTTTCAAGAATAGGCAGTACTTTCTCTGCTCGCTCGTGGTCTATCTCAGTAGATTGTTTTACTTTTAGGATAGAAGATTTACCCTGCTTTACTTTTTCAGCTATTTTTTGTTTTTCGGGAGTGGAATAGGTCGAGAAAGTCCTGCGTAACAAAGGTACCACTTGCACAAAAGTTTCTTCTTGAAGTTGTTTGACCCATTCATTGACGATTTCCCAGATTACTTCATCTATGAGCAATGTACTAGCAGCATCTTCTAAAAAACCCTCTAGCCAAAGGGCTGAATGAGCAGGCTCTTGAGAAGTAGAAAGGGCTTGACTAAATATCTTTGCAGTAGTTTCTTTGTCTAGGTCTTGGGCATCATACATGGTTTTATAGCAAAACCCTTGAATCTTAGGAGCAACAGCATGGACATCGCTGATTTTATGGAGGGTATCTAGCCAATTACTTTTTAGTTCAGGTTCATCTAAAAGCATAATGGCTTGATGTACTTCTTTGATGTTTTCTACCATTGTAGAAGCTTGTGCTTCATCTATGCCCGTACAACTCATAGGCAATCCAGCCGTGAGACGATAAAAGATGGAATCTAAGATGAAATTAATCATTTCTATATCTGTCTTGCGAACATTGCCATATCTACTTACTTGCACAAGTGGCACAAAGGCTTTCATTAAAACCACGGTATCAGAAGTCCCTGCTGAGAGTTCATCCATTCTTTTGATGATTTTGCGAACTCCTTTGTCTAGCTCTGCAGGAAGGGCTTTTTGGAGTATCTGAGTAATCTGGTCAAGTTGCTGACTAGAAGTTGCAAGGTGTGAAAGGTATTGATTTCCAGCATCTTCTACGGTATTTCCCCAAGTAGCTTTTTCTAAAAGCTTGATACTTAACTCTGGATACCAAGTTAATCTCCATTCTTCTTTAAAAGTACCTTTGCCTCTGCTGCCCATTTCTCGCCCCCAGTCTATGTCTAGTAGATGAAGGCGATGCAAAAGAACACTCTTTTTTAAATCATTTTCATTTCTTAAATCTAAGATAATGTCTTTATAATCACTTGATTTTTTAAGGCGAAGTGATTTAATGATTTGTTCAAAATCTTTTTGCAAAGGTACTTGAGGTGTGCCTTCTGGGACTTCTCCTAAGTTTTTACCTACGATGAGGTCTTTCCAGACAATCTGCATCAGAATCTCATCTCCCATGCACATCACGGCTTGAGTAGCCTCATTGAGTTCGCTCAAACTAGCCTTAGAAAAATCACGCAAACTTGCCAAGCTATTTGCAAGACGCACTGCCTCTATGATGTGTGCAGAAGAGATGTCTATTTGATTTTTTCTAAAAACTTGTGCTGCGTGTGAAAGCCAAATCGTGCCATCATCTTGGGGATGTTGCCAGCAGTGATGATACCAGCCAGGTGAATTGACTCCTGCCCCATAGCCACTCTCGAAGGAAAGTCGGTCGCTTGTCCAAGGTATCCAAGTAGTATCTATGTTTACTCTGGGTAGATTTTTTAAGATTTGATTGTCTTCTTTGGCACTAGACATTTGCTGAAGAGCAGGCACATGCCAAGCCCCACAGACGACTACTATTTTCTCAAATTTTTCTTTTTGGGCAGTTCTGATGGCTTTTCTCATAAATGCTTCACGGATGTCTTCCATTTTATTTTCTCTTTGAGGAAGATTTTCTCGGAGAGAATGCATGGCTTCAGCAATGGCTTCAAAAACTTCTACAGGATGTGCACTAATCTCAAATTGATGCTCCCACCACAGCTCGGCATCTTCAAAACCAGCGGCTTCGGCTAGATAAGACAAGGGACTTTTTTGAAGAATAAAAGATGTTTCTTCTTTTGTGGTTGTGTCAGTAGTATTTTCTTCTTTGGATTTTTGAGCGTTTTCTTCTATTGCTTCTAGGGCTAATTTATGACAAAGAGGCATATCCATAAACCGAACGGGAATTTTCTTTGCCAAGCCATATTTCATAGCCTGCCACTCAGGAGAAAAGGAAGCAAAAGGATAAAATACTGCCTTTTGAGGTTCGGTAGGTACATACCCTAGCAAGGCTACAGGTGGTTTCATGGCAGCATCAGCTACCCATTGAAGTACTTGTTCTCCTTCGGGTGGTCCTTCTATCAATACGATATCAGGCTCAATGGAGGTAAATGCCTCCATTAAATGCCTTGCCGAACCTGGCCCATGATGTCTAATACCTAAAATATGAATCATACTAAAATATCTATTTTTATTTATCTAAACCTCGGTTCGTGTCTTCACAAACCGAAATAAAAAAAAGCTAGTCTGTATTTGTAATCCAGACTTCAAAAAAGGCTAGTCTGGATTTGTAATCCAGACTTCAGAGCCTTAAGATTTGCAATCTAAACCTACACAATATCCCTACAAGAGCGATAAATATCTTTCCAGCCCTCACGAGTTTTGAGGATGGTTTCCATGTATTCTTGAAACACGATTTTGTCTTGCACAGGGTCTTTGATTATAGCTCCCACCATTCCACTAGCAATGTCTTGTGCTTTGAGGTCTCCATCTCCGAAGTGATATGCCAATGAAAGCCCACTATTCATTACCGAGATAGCTTCTGCGGTGCTAAGTGTGCCACTAGGTGATTTGAGTTTGGTTTTACCATCTGCCGAAACGCCATTTCTTAATTCTTGAAAAATAGTAACAATGCGTCTGATTTCTTCCAAAATAGGTTTTTCCATAGGCAAATCAATAGATTTACTAAAACTAGCCACTCTTTGTCTTACAATTTCTACTTCTGCTTCTAGAGTATCAGGCAAGGGCAAAATGACAGTATTGAAACGTCTTTTCAAGGCACTTGAGAGGTCATTGACTCCTTTGTCTCGGTTATTGGCTGTGGCGATTACATTAAAACCTCTCATAGCTTGCACTTGAGTGTTTAGCTCGGGAATAGGCATCATTTTTTCGGAAAGAATCGTGATAAGCGTATCTTGCACATCTGAGCCGATTCGTGTAAGTTCTTCTACTCTTGCTATTTTCCCATCTTTCATAGCACGCATCATGGGCGTTTCCACAATGGCATCTTGGCTAGGCCCAGCCGAAAGCAAAAGGGCATAATTCCAGCCATAACGCACAGATTCTTCGCTTGTGCCTGCTGTTCCCTGTATGACCATCGTAGAATTTCCAGAAACGGCTGCAGAGATATGCTCCGAAACCCAAGACTTCGCAGTACCAGGCAAACCGTAGAGTAACAAAGCCCTATCTGTAGTCAGTGTCGCTACTGCAATTTCCATCAAACGGCGATTTCCGATGTATTTGGCACTGACCTCAAATCCATTGGGAAGCTTTTCACCCATAAGATAGCTGACTACAGCTTGAGGTGAAAGTTGCCATTGAGGGGGCTTAAGATGCTTGTCGTGCTTTTTGAGTTCGTCTAGTTCTTCTGCAAATTGTTGCTCGGCAGATTGGCGTAAAATGTTTGTTGCCATGGAATGATTATTTAAGGTTTTAAATTTATTTCTTGATTTAGAAAACTAAAGTCTCTCTTAGTTCTATGGTCTGAATCATCTCAATCAGATTTGTTTGAAGGTGTTTCATTTGATAGTTTAATTCTCCTTTGGGTTGTGCTACTTCATAAAGAGTAGGCAGCAAAGCTTTGTCCATCACAAGTGCTAGGGATTTGAACTGTGCCTTGTTGAGACTGTAAGGATTTTTTATAAGATAATCGATGATTTCTTTCCCTGATTTTAGAGAGATAAATAGGTCTTTTTGGGTTTGAAGATAATTAACAAAACCATACATATTACTTTCCATAAATTTACCATAAAAATCTTCAGCTTTTGCAGACGGCAATAATTCTAAGAGCCTAATATCAGTTAGTTTGTGCTTGCTGATAAGTGCCAAAGCCCATTCTTGATACTCAAAATTGAGAGTATTTTCTAAAATATAAGCACTCAAAAACTTCCCTTCTTTAGAATTCATTAATAATTCTAGTAGGTCTAATTCATTGACTCCAGTTTCTTTTGCTAAGATATTTGGATGAATGTAAGCAAGCATTTGAGCAAACCAATATAGCTCATCTTCAAAGCCTTTTTGACTGCTTACCTTGTCTATTCCTGTGGAGAAGATTTCTTCGGAAGGAATGACAGATTTATCGATTACTAAGTTCTTTTTACTGCTCAATAATCCCTTTTTATCTTGGATGATAAAGGTCTTTTGAATATGACGGAGGTAAAGCGTATTTAACTGACTTCCTTGTATTTTAAGAAGTAAGTGATAGACTAGTTTTTTTACTTTTTGGCTTTTGTCATTGAGCAATGATATTAAAAATACTTCATCATCAAGAGAGAGATTTAGAGTTAATATTTCTAAAAAACCAAGACGAGTAGCTGCATTTTCTTGAGAAATTACCATAGAGAGTTTTTCTGTAGCTTCACTAGGATTTCTTTGGCGTAAATCTGCCAAGTATGTTTGTCTTTGTTCAAAATTACCCGTTTCCCAGACATCTTCTCCTGAAATAACTTCTGTATCAGTAAGCATTGTAAGTTTTTGCCATTCTGGGTTAAGTTGGCAAAGCCAAGCACCTCGCTCACCACAAACTTTTAAGAACATAGAGGCATTATTTTTATTTGAAAGAGCTTTTTGAAGACAAGGAATCACTAATTCGGGAGGAATGAGTTTATTTGCTTGATAACACTTTTGGATAATGTAGAGAATTATTTCATCGTCATTGGCAGTGAAGCAAGATTTTAGATTTTCGGTGGTAGTTTGAGCTAAATATTCTAAAGATTCAGGAGGGCAAACAAGGCTTTCATTTTCTTGCTTTGGAGGGATATTACCTGCTTCTGTATATAAAAAATAAGCAAAACTACTTTTCAAAAAAAGAGCTTCTTTATTGTCTTGCTTTTGTGTGAGTTTATCCACAAAAGGTTGTATTTCTCCAAATTCAGATGGAACATATCTATCCGTGCCTAGTAAGGCTGTTTTGATGATTTCTTCTGTAGGATTCATAGCACAAAATAAAATTTTTGATTAATAAGAATAGAATGAATCTGAAAACTACTTTCTTGGTATAGTCCAAAACAAGTAAACTTCTTACCTTCGGATACTGCCATTGTTTGCCAACAAGAAGCAGCACTATTATGAATGGATAAGTAATTATTTTCGCTATCTATCAAAGCCCAATCTCCTTCGGTATGAGCAAGACTTACCTCTGAAAGAAGTAAAGGAATTTCATTATTAAAAGGCATTTTTATCCATTGTTCACTTCTATAATTGGCTGCTTCGGCAATATTTTGACCCTCTAGATGAGCTATCTCTGTTATTGATTTTACATCTGACTGTGATTTTATCAATGCCCTGAGCGGAGAGATAGAAGGATAAAAGCAAAGCTCAGCTTCTAAATAAAGTCCTTCCGTAAGGAGATTACTAGGCTTTTGCTGCATGGCATGAAAATTAAGAATCAATGCAAAACGCTTGCTTTTAGAGCCATAGAGCCATATTTTTTCTGTAGTAAGGTTATTTTCTTCTTCTAGAGTTTTAGAAAGCACCAACCACTCATCTGTAATAGCAGGCTGTTCTAAGATTTGTTCCTTGGGGATATTCCATCCTATCAAGGTTTTGATATCTTCTTGTAAATCTTCGGGAAGGTTTGCTATATTTTGGTAGGCTTCGGTCAGTGTATATGTTTTTGCCAGTTGTTTCAAAAGAAATTTTTGCCAGCCTTCTTCATAAAAATTAATTTTATTGATTTCTTTGAGTTGATTGGCGAGACCTGTAGCTTGTGAGTCAACCATACGAGCGGCGATATTCTTGGTAAATTGATAATGGTTTTGGGGCACATTCATAATACCTGTTCTTACCACATCTTGCAGCCAAACCTGCAACTCTTCAATTCCTGCTTGAATTTTTTTCTCTCTTGCTGTGATTCGCTTCTGCTGTGCGACTTCATCTACGGGTTTATCTTTTTTGACCTGGGTTGTTTCTGCTCGATTAGTCCTTTTATTGAGCCATTCGGCTACCTCATCAGAGAGGTTCTCCTCTTTGCTAAATATATCAGGATTTTTGGCGTAGAGTAAAAATAAACCCAAGCCATGCTTACAAGGAAATTTACGACTAGGGCAGGAGCATTTAAAAGCGATATTTTGGAGGTCTATTTTTGTTTTATAGGGGTTTTTACCACTTCCTTGGCAGTCTCCCCAAAGTGCTTGTTTGTGGGCATGCATAGCTACCCATTTTGCAGGAGTAGCAAGTTTTGACCCTGCACTCGCAGAAGACGAGTCAGGGGCTAGTTTGAGTATTTGCTCTTGGGTATATTGCATAAAATATTTTCTGAAAGTCTATATTTTAACAGGAATAATTTAAGGTGCTAAATAAATTAACATAATATGTTATGACAATTGATTGATTATCAATATTTTACTTACTTTAAACTATTCAGTGAAAGCATATTTCTGTATATGCCTATAAATGTAGCAATTAATCTTTTAAAGAGAAAAGAAAATGAAGATAAATTAGACGGAATATTACAAATCCCATTTAGTTTAGCTTTTTGAACTCCCATAAATTATGATTTACCTTTGTATCAAGAAAGGTTATAAAATTAGAAAACAAACTTACCCTCATGAAAAAACCAGCTTCTTTTGTTATCCTTATTATTTTAATACTTTGGGTAGCATTTATTAGTTATCCCTCTTTTTATTGGTTTTGGATATTGTTCAGTTCTAAAGATTATGATGATTTCAGAAGTATAGTCATTGAGCATTTTCAAGATAGTTATTTGGTAACTCAAATAGATGTAAACTACTTATCATTTGAGTATTATACAGTCATATCTGCTAATCTATGGCTTATTCTATGCCTATTTTTGTTGCTGATAGTAATTTGCATGTCTGGGTTATTGTTTCTTTATAAAAATACTTCTGCCTTAAATGAGAGTACATTCAAAATATACAAAAAACAATGGATTTTATTTAGTTGTATATTGCTAAGTTGGCTCACATATAAAGTTTTCTTATTTCATTTTTTTCCTCTTCACATAGATGAGGTATTTGATTTTGTCTTTTTTACTAGAAAAGATTTGCCTGTAAGGCATAGCTATCAAGTATCTAATGAACTTATGTGGATGAATAATCATGTTTTTTATACAGATATTTCTAGTCTTTTTTCGCAACTTGGTTTTTCTGATAAATTAGCCATACGCTTGCCATCTATCATTGCTGAGGCAATCTTACTTATAGTGGTTTTTCTTTGGGCTAGAAAAGAAAGTTTATACAAAGCTATATTTACAGTCATCTTACTGATACTTTCTTTTTGGTCTAGTATCTATAGTATTCAGGGGCGTTCGTACTTTTTGCTGGCTCTCTTTTGTTTTACTTCATTTATTGCTTTTGACAAGTTCAAAAAATCAAAGAATAACTTTTATCTTCTTTTACTTTTACTCTCTCTGAGCTTGGGTTTGAGTACTAATAAGCTTTTCTTGATTCCTTGCTTTGGTCTTTTTATGTTTTTATTGGTCAAATATGACGACTTCAACATCAAGGAATGGGTATCACTGATTTGTGTAGGACTTTATGTAATCTTACTTACACTTATTTTTTATTTCCCTGTATTGCTGTTAAGTGGTTGGAAGAATGTTATTCCGATGGGTGGTACAGGCAGTTTTCATCAATTATATGTACTTTTTCCCCTGTTTTTTGAAGGGATAAGTGTAATGACAAATATAAATTACAAAGCCTATATCGCTTTACTTCTCTTGCCGATTGCTTATTTATTTTTCCGAAAACACTTTACAGATAAGACAAAGGACTTATACCTATTTTTTAGCTTGCAGTTCATCTCTCTAATTCTATTCTCGCTCATCACAACATCATATCTACCTTTCAGGGCAATGATATATCTAAACGTGATTTTTAGTATATTGATAGCCTATTCTGTATATGATTTGAGTACACATTTTGGTCTGTGGAGAAAAGTAATCATCATAAGTTTTATCATTTTGTGGATTGGGAATACATGGTTTAACTTTCAGTATTCTTGGGTTCATAGACTTGATAAATTTATTTATGCTAGAGAATTTTATAAAAATCTTGACAAAGAATTGAATCAAATCCAAGCATTAAAACCAGCTAGAATACTCATAGAACAGGAGTTACATTTTCATTCATTTTATTCAAAATTAAAATTTGCTGATAAGACCTTTATTTTTGACAGTCTTCCTAAATTAAAAACTGATGATGTGATTATAAGTCTAGAACACATCCCGAATGTGAAAATAAAAATGAAAAGTAAGGTAGATGATGCTTTTATTCATAGAAAGTAAGCAGCTATTATTTATTTTCTATTTTTGCCACAACTGAACAAAAAAATGACTCAAAATAGAATCCTATCCATTGATTTTTTAAGAGGCATAGCCATATTGCTGGTCTTGATGGTACATCACCCAAGTTCTCCTTTTGTACTGGGAGTGATAGGCTGGTCAGGAGTTGATTTATTTTTTGTATTAAGTGGTTTTTTGGTTTCAGGTTTATTGTTTCAGGAATACAAAACCACTCAACAGATTCATATCAAGCGTTTTTGGATACGTAGAGGATTTAAGATTTATCCTATGTTTTACGCTTTTTTTGGTTTTACACTTTTTGCACAAACGTATGGAGGCATTAGTTTTACTATTAAAGGACTGATAGGCGAATTGTTTTTCTTGCAAAACTACGTAGGCTTAATGAGTGGACATACTTGGTCACTGGCAGTAGAAGAGCATTTTTATTTTTTATTGCCTTTGTTGTTATGGCTTCTTATTTCTAGAAATCAAGGTTTGGAAGATCCCTTTCACTCAATTCCTATGGTTTGCTTAGCCTTAGGTATAGTTTGTTTGAGCTTAAGGGTTTATACTTGTATGTATGTGGAATATGGTGTTTTTTCCCATCACTACCCTACTCATCTCCGTTTAGATTCTCTCTTTTTTGGTGTTTTCTTGTCTTATTTATTTCATTTTCACCAAGAAAAGTTAAGTCTCTGGATGCAAAAGAATCGCTGGGTCTGTCTGATAATCAGTGTATTATTACTGAGTACTATGTATGTCTGGGGATTTAGCGACTTCGTAATGAATACTTTTGGATTTACGTGGGTATATCTAGGCTATGGAGGCTTGTTGTTATACTTTGTATATCATATCCATGTAGAAAAATGCTGGATAGTATTTCGTTGGTTTTTTGGAGGGGGAGTATGGATAGGACGTTTTTCTTATGGTATTTATTTATGGCATTTAGCTGTGCAGTTTCACGGAACCAAAGTTTTGATGAGCTGCTGGAATGTAGAGGAATATTCTATCACTACTTTTTGGGTTTATGTGATAGGTAGTATTTTAATGGGTGCTTTGATGACTTATTTGATTGAAAAACCATTTTTAAAGCTACGAAATCAGATGTATGCATAGTTTTTTTGAGAAAAAATAAGCCTCTATTATATTTAGTTCTAGGTCATAGCAGTAAAACTTTGGTCTGAGAGATACCCAGCAGACCAGTTTGCTTTTGTGGATTATGTTTACTGCTACAAGCTGTGGCTAGAGGGTAATTTATTCTTGTCTTTGAAGTTCTTCTATAAAATTTTTGATAAGAAGATTCCCATTACCTGAATCAGCGACTGTTATTTTCACTTTACTCTCTATGGTAATATTGATATTATCTTTGAAAATACTAATCGTAATATTTTCACCAAATGAACTAAAAGATATAGAGGTTGTACACTCAAGTCTATCTTCGGTTTCTTTGGCTATTTTCCAGTCAAGTATTGTGAGTACTTTTTTGATAAGGTCAATATTTTCTTTGACTTCTTTAAGACGTGATTTGTAACTTGAAAATGTGAGCATAGGTTATTTTATATTTATGAGTTAATGTTATAAGGGTAAACAATTAGAATTCAAATTTTTAAAAATAAAACAATCATTATAACAGAAATTATAATGATTGCTTGTAAAAAGTTTGATTATGTTATTTTAAAACACATATTAAAGCATCTGAAAAACATCTATATTAATATTTAATACTGATTAATAGCTGAACAAGCAGAAGCAACTACTGCACCCACAATCGCTCCTGGTACTGCTCCTAGAATAGCTCCACCTATACCACCAACAGCATCACAAGCAATTACTTTCCACCAACTAATTCTACCTAATTCAGTTACTAATGGTGGATTTAGAACACCTATTATCTGACCTACTTTATCAGATTGCCATAATTCTGATGAACTGATTAGTACAGATTTGAAATCATTATAATTTCCTTTTTCAGAAGTACTAAGATTATCTCCCTTTTGAGAATTTAACCTTGTTTTTACACTTTCTAATGAATTAGTTTTTAGAAAATCTATGTCAGTAGATACTAGATTATAGAGATTATCTGAAATTTTCCCTTTCAAATCTCTTAATAAAACATAAGGATCTTCTGATTTATTGAAAGTAGTGATAGATGACAACGGTTTTCCATAGAATTTTACCACGGCTTTGTTGACTGCATCAATTCTTTCCTGCTTAGTTTCCTTACCAGTAAAATTCAATGAATTTACGATAGTAAGAATATCTTGATTGTGAGTTTCGCCAATACTTTTTTGCGAAAATCCATAATTTAAAGAAGTTACTAGTAGTAACAAGAGTACAAATAAATTTTTCATTTTAGTGAAATTAATAAAAGGGTGAGCAATTATTTAATTCCAACTAAATTCACCCTAATTAAATTTATTTTCAATTTATTTTCAATTTTATAATTATTCACACTAAAAATATGAATAAATTAATAAATTTCACAAAAAAATAATTTTATCATAATGAGTGTTTCCCCTAATCCTAGGTTATTAACTAACAATTGACAACTTATAACTAATCCTTTTCTAAGGCATATATTTCTTACTAAAATCAGGGTCTATTTTATCTAAATTTTTAATAGAAGAAGAAGAAATATGTTCATATTCTTTATCACAGGGCAAAAAAACCACCTTTAGATTATCTTTCATATCTTCCATAAATCGGAGTTGATTGACTTCATAATCTAAGTCATCACCATTGCGTAAACCTCTTACAAGGGTTACATCCATATATTTTTCTTTTGAAGTAAGGTATTTGGTCAGAAATCCCTGAAAATTTTCTACTTGTCTGTATTTTAGTACGTTACTTTGGATAATATTCTTATTGATATCGTCTTTATCAGGGTTCACTCCACGAGCGATGATGACCTTATCAAATACTTTTTCGGCTTTTTCCAAAATATTCAAATGTCCATTATGAAAAGGATAAAAGGAGCCTGGATAGACTCCTATAGTAGGGCGACGATGTCTGATGTATTCTATCAAAAACCCTAAATTAACGGCATTTTGGGGATATTCTTTCATAAACTGCTGCACCAAAGCCATTCGTCCTTCTCTATAAAGAGAGTAATCTATAAATTGATATTCCTTAAAAATCTTATGCTCCCAGTCTAAGAGTTCTGGAAAACTAGATTCTGTAACCACAGCCATATCTAAGGCACTAAATTGCTTAGAAAGTTCTGTACTTCCTTGGTGTTTCTTAGTGTCCAAAATAATTTCTTGTATCAGAGTAGTATTGGAATGACTGGCTGATAACTGGATGAATATCTCCGCTGATTTTTCTTCATTGTCTTGGCGAGTAGGGTCATAGACAATGTCATGAAAAAAGGCAGCCAAGACTAGTACTTTGTGATTTTCTTCATTGATTTTTTGTGTCTGATGCAGTTCTTCTATTTTATGAAGCAAGAAGGCAAGATGCTCTTCATCGTGGTAGTATCTATGCGATTCTTGCCAAGCTAGGGCTATTTTATCTATAGACTGAATACCATATTCTTCAAAAATTGCCTTGTAAGCATTGTAATCAATGTGTCTCATCATTTCATCATTAAAACTGACCTTTTTTCTTTAAATACAATTTTAATAGGTTTTTGTCATATTTTCATTGATTGTGAGGATAAAGTTTGCTTTTCCTTGATTTTCAGTGTCTAATTTTTCTAAATTTGCTTGCTCTACAGTGGAGATAGTGAGGATTTTGAGAGAAGGGTTTTGCTTTTTCAAGTACCAGACAATACTTTCAAAATTATCAGAGTGATAGCTTCCATTATAGTGAATGAGTGTTTGTCCTTTTTGAAAATCTTTCAAAATAAAATGTGCCATTGTCGCATCTTTGATGGCTTGGGCTTTAGCAAAATTAGCCACTTTGGCATCTCCTCCATGGCTTCCCATCATTTTGAGCATATTGGCGTAAGCAGGCATTTCTAAATCTACTTGTATAGGCAAAGGAGCTAACCAGTTTTTAGCTTCGGGAGCTAGATTTTCTAAACCTTCTAAACCTTGCTTTGCCACTAGGCTTGCATAGCGGCGAGGCACATTGGTCGCAATGAAAGTCAGTTTGTTTTCTTTGGCAAACTCTACTAAAGGTTTGTAATCTGTGGCATAATTATTCCAGAGTTTGGCTTCATCGCTGAGGTGTTTTTCGGTGATGATGTCAGCAAGGTATTCATTCAAGATAATTTGATTGTCTGCTTCAAACATTTCTGCACCTAGTTTGAGCTTGTCTTTTTTGGAGACAAATAAATCTTGAGTAAGCTCTAGCTGGAGCCAGTGGCAGATAGGATTGTTGTGCAATTCGCCAAAAAGTACGATGTCTGCTTTTTTGGCTTCCTCCAAAAGATTTTCATAGCTAGAGGATTTACCCTCTTTGTCAAAAATCTTATAGGCAGGTTTATCCATTATATTCATCTGAAAATAAGTTTGGAGTAGGAGTGTAAATAAGAGTGCTTTCATGTTTGTTATTGTTTAAGGGTTACTTTTGCCCAGCGGCAGACTCCTCCTACGGGAGGATTGTGCTTTGCCACGGTTACTTCAACTGATTGTATTTGTGAAAAGTTAGCATAGACTTGGTCTATAACTCGCTGTGCAATATGCTCTAAAAGCTTGGTGGGCTTTTGCATCACTTCAAAGATAAGTTTGTACAAAATCTCATAATCTAAGGTTTCAGACAGTCTGTCTTTTTGAGCAGCTTTGCTCAGGTCTAGTTCTACACTCACATCTACGTGGTATTTATTGCCTATTTTTCGCTCTTCTTTGTAGTAGCCATGATAGGCAAAAAACTCTAATCCTTCTAAGGTTACTATGCCCATTTTATGAGGTGTTAAAGGTGTTTATTGTTTAAATGAAAGACTTTCCAAGCCTTCTAGTAGAGTCATTTTAGGTGGTAAGCTTCTCACTTTCCACAAAAGTTTAAGAAAACCATTGCAACCTAATTGACCACATTAAAAGGCTCAGAAAATCTGCTTAAAAGAATGATTATCCAATCGCTTGGGCTATGTCTTCTATCAAATCTTCGGCATCTTCTATGCCTACACTGAGTCGGATAAGGGTATCTTTTAGTCCAGCTTTGAGTCGTTGCTCACGAGGGATGCTGCCGTGTGTCATCGTAGCAGGATGCGTACAAAGCGACTCAACACCTCCTAATGATTCTCCTAAAGCAAAAACCTTAAAACTCTCCATCACTCGGATAGTTTCTGCAAGGTCATCTCCCTTTAGAGTAAAAGAAATCATTCCTCCAAAATCACGCATTTGTTTTTTGGCTATTTTGTGATTGGTGTGTTCTGGAAGACCAATCCAATATACTTTTTCTACTTTGGGGTGTGCTTTGAGATATTCTGCAACGGCTTTTCCGTTTTGGCTGTGTCTATCCATTCGGATATGTAGTGTTTTGATACCTCTGAGCATCAAGAAGCAATCTTGTGGGCCTGGTACTGCACCGCATGAGTTTTGGATAAAAGCCAATTTATCATAAAGATATTCTTCATTCATCACCAATGCTCCCATCACCACATCAGAGTGTCCGCCAAGATATTTGGTAGCCGAGTGCATCACAATGTCCGCTCCCCAGTCTAAAGGATTCTGTAGGTAAGGAGTTGCGAAGGTGTTATCCACACAAAGCAATAATTTATGTTTTCGGGTAATGCGTGCAATGCCTTCTAAATCGATGACATTTAGCAATGGATTGGTAGGTGTTTCTGCCCATACCAATTTGGTGTTTTCATTGATGAAGGGCAAGATGTTTTCAGGATGAGACATATCCACATAATGTGTAGTAATGCCAAAATCAGCATAAACACTGGTCATTATTCTGTATGTACCTCCATACAAATCATTACACGTAATGACTTCATCACCAGGGCGAAGCATTCTTAAGACGGCATCGGTGGCTGCCATTCCAGAAGCGAAACAAAGTCCAAAATTACCATTCTCGAGAGCAGCTATATTTTGCTCAAGAGCATTGCGAGTAGGGTTTTTGGTGCGAGAGTATTCATAGCCTTTGTGCTTGCCTATGCCTTCTTGCACATAAGTAGAAGTTTGAAAAATAGGAGTCATAATCGCTCCCGTAGAAGGGTCAGGGGAAATCCCTGCGTGAATTGCCTTAGTTCCGAATTTCATAGTTTTTATATTTTAGGATACAGATACAAAGTTAAGAAATCATATCTAATGGCTAAGGTATCTTCCTTGACTTATTGTGATGTATTTAGTAGCTAATAGATTAATTTATTGATTATCAGTATCTTAAAGTACTGTTCATCTTTTTTGTTTTTCCCAATCTTCGTATTCTTGCCTTACCTTTTGATAGCTTTATTTCTTAAAAATATATCAATGAGTGTTTGATAAATTTTGCTTGATAAAAAAATACCCAATGTTCAGAGTTTTAAATCCAGAACATTGGGGTAAACACGAGTGATTTTTGTACTTACAAGCGATATATTGCTAGATACTTTTAATCAAACAAAAGAGGTTTCTTATCAGCCTCATCTTTAGGCGTAATGTCTATTAATGTCAGATTAAAGGTTAATTTATGACCTGCCAAAGGATGATTAGCATCTAAAATGATAGAGTTATCATGAATCTCTTTGACCAATACTTGTATAGGCTGACCTGCCTCTGTGTGCGCTTGGAGCTGTATCCCGATTTGTAAATCTATCTCAGCAGGAATTTCCTGACGACTGACTGTAAAGTGCATTTCTGGATTTATTTCTCCATAAGCCTGTTCTGGGCTAAGATCGATGGTTTTTTCTTCACCAGTTTTCATTCCCAAAATCCCTTGTTCAAACCCTTGAATCATCATTCCACGACCAAGCTCAAACTCGAGGGGCTCACGACCAACAGAAGAATCAAAAATGTCTCCGCCTGTATGTTTACCTGTATAGTGTACTTTCACTACGTCTCCGTTTTTTGCTTCTAACATAATAATATTTGATTTTTTTAATAAACAATTGTATCACTCTAAGTTGAGTAAAACATAATTTTAAATATAACAATTATTATTCGGAATCGCTATTTTGAGCTATCTTAAATTGAGAGAAATAACCCAAATAACGTGAATTCGGGATTAGTTTTTAGATAAAACTAGACTCAGCACTCGTTTTAGACTATTTTTAAACCAGGATTCTTATTCCGTAGGAATACAACGTTTATAGAAAATAATAAGAAGGTGTGGCACGACCCCGATAAGGGTCGCATATCTATCTTGTTTGTTTTTCTATAAACATGAGATGCCCCTAGCATACTTTTGTATGATACTCAAATTCTTTTCAAATAAAGATTTTTACCTTGTCAATGACATATATGAAGATGTTTCCAATAATTTATTTAATCCCAAGTTCACATTAAATATAGAAAAAAACTGATTTTATGATTTACAGATAAAAGAAGGAGGTGAAATTTACTATCTTGCATTGGCTAGTGATTCCTTGTTTATTAGCAACATTTATACTCAGATCAACAGGATTTTTATTGTACTATATTAGAGTTGTTACTTCTTGATTTTCAATGATTTACATCAAATTTTTATTTGGGAATATTGGAATGATAAGCCAATATAAAAGATTTTCGAAAGCAATTTCCTATGTATCTATGTGGGTGTAAAAAAAGCTAAAGTGCTGGTCGTCTGTATGTAACAACTCCATTATCAAAAATAGCTCATAAATAAAAATTTAATCAGAGTATGGGAAAGGGGGAATAGTAGGGAATAGCTTACTGACAACAAAAAAACCACTGAAAAGTGGTTTTTTTGAAACTTAATGTTTAAAATGTGATTCCAGATGGGCTCGAACCATCAACCTACTGCTTAGAAGGCAGTTGCTCTATCCAATTGAGCTATGGAACCATCAATAAACAAAAAAAAAGTGCATAATGCACTTTTTTGTCGGGGTGGCAGGATTCGAACCTGCGACCTCCACGTCCCAAACGTGGCGCGATAACCGAGCTACGCTACACCCCGATTTAGTCAATATTGAATGGTAGAGAGTGGGGGATTCGAACCCCCGAAGCCAGTTACGGCTCGCATGTTTAGCAAACATGTGGTTTCAGCCACTCACCCAACTCTCCTTATCTATGACTAAGGAGTGCAAAAATAATAAAATTTATCTGATATTGACAAGCGTTTGCGTAAATATTTCTAATTTTTTTTTGAGTTCGCCATAAATAAGGTTAAATTTGAAGAGTTATCTAATTAAAAGAGATGTATTGGGATTGGTTTTATAGGTTTGGCTATTCAGAGTTACTCTGGATTAGTCTAGGTGTAGTGGCTTATGGTTTGTATTTGTTTCGTGTGATTCACATTGCTATACAGCTACAAAACCATAAAAGGTGGGTATTCTTGAAAATACCTCTGCGTATTTTGTATTTTACCTTGCTGATGATTTCATTGCTTGGCCCCACTTTTGGGACAAGTAAAAGGTATGTGCAAGCCGTAGGAAAGGATATCTATATTTTATTAGATCTTTCTCGCTCTATGTATGCCCAAGATGTCCCTCCTTCTCGATTTGAAAAAGCACGCTTTGAGCTTAAAAATTTATTACAAGGACTCGCTGCAGACCGTGTAGGGATTATTGGTTTTGCAGAAGAAGCTTATTTAGAATGTCCTCTTACCTATGATTATGGTGCATTGACACTTTTTTTACAAGGGCTTTCCCCTGGATTGATAGGTGCTGGTAGTACTGATTTTGAGCCTGCACTGCAAATGGCTCTGACACGTTTTGATGATTCAGAAGAAAAAACGCAGAATTTTAAATCTAAATTAGTGTTGTTAGTAAGTGATGGGGAAGATTTTGGAGAAAACTATCTTTCCACTTTATCGACTTTCAGGACAAGAGGAATTCCTGTATTTGTGTTGGGTATAGGCACTGAAGAAGGTGCTAAAGTTCCTTACAAAAATAGCTTTATCTATGATAGTAAAGGAAAAGCAGTAGTATCAAGGCTAAACCCTAGTGCACTAGAAAAAATTGCGAATGATACCAAAGGAGGTTATTTTTGTATTTCAAAAACTCAAAATGAATCACCTCAACTAATACAAAGTATTAAAGAGGTGCAAGGTAAAAAAATTGATGAGAGAGCGATCAATGTAGCAAATAACAAATATGTCTATTTTTTGTGGAGTGCTTTAGGGCTAATGCTCTTAGACTTTATGTTTAAAATAAAAGTGCTAAGGTTATGAAATACTTTTTGATATTTTTACTTGCCATTAATCCTGTTACGTACATCAGCGAAGTAAATGAACTTCAAAAAGAAGCTAAAGAGGCTTATGCTAATCAAAATTTCTATAAAGCTATTAGGTATTATGAGACACTTATCAATGATTTGCAGGTAGAGCATGAAGGTGTTTTTTTTAACCTTGCACATGCCTATTTCAAGATTAAAGATGATAAATCTATTCATTTTTATCAAAAATCTTTACAAGGGACTAATACAAATTTACAATCTAAAGCAATGAATCAATTAGGTTATCTTGCAATGATTGACCAAAACTATCTCGATGCAAAAACCTATTTTCAAGACGCTTTACTTAAAAACTCTAATAATGCCAATGCCCGATATAACCTAGAGTTGCTACTCAAAAAGATTAAAAATGGAACGTTGAAAATCCCACAACAAGATAAAACAAGTAAACAGACACAAGAAACCAATAACTCTTCTGAAAATCAAAATACAAATATTGAGTCTAAGACCTCACCCAACCCTGATGAAGAGGGAAATCAAACTATGAATGCTAAAATGACTTCTGAAAAGAAGGATGAACTTCAGTCAAAAAAATTAGAAGAAATAAAATTGAATAGAGAAAAAGCTGAAGCTATCTTAGAAGCCCTAAGAAATCAAGAGATACAGTATATTCAACAACTTCCCCGTCAAAATAGTAATAAAAATACTACTAAAAGACAACTTCCTAATTGGTAGGCTGAAATAGACTATGTCATTTTTTTTTAAGAATCTTTTGCTTACCTTTAAAGGATAAATTAAAAACAATTCTTAACCCAAAATAATATTCCAAAAATGAAAGAAGTATATGTAATTTCCGCTGTACGTACTCCCATAGGTAGTTTCATGGGTGCTTTGTCTGATTTTTCAGCTACTCAACTAGGAGCTATAGCTATTAGAGGGGCTTTAGAAAAAGCAGGTCTTGATCCTGCAGAAGTACAAGAGGTATTTATGGGCAATGTAGTTTCAGCTGGTCTAGGACAAGCACCCGCACGACAAGCTGCTATCTATGCTGGTCTTAGCAATAACGTTCCTTGTACTACCATCAATAAAGTATGTGCCTCTGGTATGAAAGCCATCATGTTTGCTTCTCAATCCATCATGCTTGGGCATCAAGATGTCATCATAGCAGGTGGTATGGAAAGCATGACCAATATTCCTCATTATCTTATGAAGTCTCGCTTTGGCTACAAATATGGAGATACAACTTTAAAAGATGGACTCGCCACAGATGGGTTAGTAGATGCTTATGACAATATTGCTATGGGCGTTTGTGCAGATGCTACTGCCGAAAAATATAAATTTACCCGTGAAATGCAAGATGAGTTTGCTATTAATTCTTATAAAAAGAGTGCAGCGGCTACTGAATCAGGTGCATTTAAAGATGAAATCGTTTCTGTGGAGATTCCTCAACGCAAAGGTGATCCTATCTTGATGACCGAAGATGAAGAGTATAAAAATGTAAACTTTGCTAAAATTCCAGAGCTTCGTCCAGCTTTTCAAAAAACAGGAACAGTTACTGCCGCCAATGCTTCTACTATCAATGATGGAGCATCTGCTCTGGTATTGATGAGCAAAGAAAAAGCAGAGGCTCTTGGGCTTAAACCCATTGCTAAAATTATCAGCTTTGCAGATGCTGCTCATGAGCCTTTTTGGTTTACGACAGCCCCTACTATAGCTGCTCCTAAAGCCCTCAAACTGGCAGGTCTGAAAAAAGAAGATATTGATTTGTTTGAAGTAAATGAAGCTTTTTCTGCTGTTACGATGGCTTTTTATACTGAAATGGGTATCGACCCA
>JBBRUH010000026.1:0-21298 GCA_038248005.1 Cytophagales bacterium
ACACGAAACACGGAGAAGTAGAGAAAGAGATTTGTTACGTGAAGACACGAAACACGGAGAAAGAGATTTGTTACGTGAAGATACAAGATACACTCCCTCGGTTCGTGTCTTCACGAACCGAAATCAACTGTATTTTTCTTGAATCAATTCACTCAATACTTTGTAGATTTCTTTCCAAGCAGGTTTATTCTCAAGCAAAGAAAGGTGTTTGTCTATTACTTTTTTATCCTGTCTGCGTGCAGGACCTGTTTGAGAAGGAGTAGGGCCTAAGTCCAATGCTTTTGCTACAGTCTCAGCCAATAAAGGCTTTAATAAATCAAAAGGTAAATCAGCTTCTTGGAGAATTTCTTCGGCAATACTAAAAATATGGTTACTGAAATTATTGGCAAAAACTGCTGCTAAATGTAAAGATTGCCTTTGAACTGAATTGACACGATATACTTTAGAGCTAAGTGTCTTGGCTATTTTAATTAAATCAGCTTCGTGATTAGCTTCCTCAGCTTCTATACAAAAAGGAACTTCTTTAAAATCTACTTTTTTTCCAGTACTAAAGGTCTGCAAAGGATAAAAAACACCCTTTGCTTGTCTTAAAGAAGATAAAACCGACAAAGCTTGTGTGCCAGAAGTATGCACTATCAAAGAATCAAGAGGAGCGATTAGATTTTGAGCTACTTCTCCAAGTGCATCATCTGATACTGCCAATATCAATAAATCAGCCTCACACACCCCAAAATCTAAGTGGTTTTGTGCCTTTGCCTGAGGGATTTTTTTGCAAAGCAATTCCGCTTTCTCCTGCTGACGTGAAAACACAGCCTGTATCAAATATCCCTGTGCAGATAAAGCAGGAGCTAAATGTTGGGCTATATTGCCAGCACCTATCAAGATTATTTTTTTCATTATTAGTGTTTCTGTATGCTAAAATCTGTGATGAATTGTTTGTAAATTTAACTAAAAAAAGCATATTTGTAACAGTTCTATGCCTTGTGATGCTGAGTATGGTAAATCAACTTTATTTTTTGAGAACTAGATTTTAAGATTCTTCTCAAGCTTAGAAACACAACTTTAAATGTTATTTTATATTTACATTCTCTTGAAAAATTTAATAAATGGATTCATTGTGGTTTGATATAGTCGGCTGGGTTGGCTCGGTATTGTTGGTAGGTGCTTATTGGCTCATAAGTCAAAATAAGGTAGAAGCTAGTTCACATTCTTATCAATGGCTTAATTTGGTAGGAAGTATGCTGTTGATAATCAATAGTACTCAAAACATCAATTTCTTCAAGCTATTCATGTATCCTCGGCTGACACGCACTACCTCTCCATTCTGCATAATGACTTCATAGCTACTTGCATATTTTTCTATTTCCTTGATGCAATGAATATTGATGATAGAAGAGCGATGCACTCGCATAAAAATCTCAGGACTCAATTTTTCTTCTAATACACTAATCCCAAAATTGCTAAGGTAAACCTCTGAAGAAGTAATGAGTTTTGAATAATCTCCATAAGCCTCTACCCTGATAATATCTGCTACGGCTATCGTGATGAGTTTCTTGGAAGATTGCACCAAGATACGCTCAGGATAGGTTTGTTTTTCCATCAGCAAACTTTCGGCAAGTGGGCGAAGTGCGTCTAAGTTATTCTTGTTTTCAATGCGGTCTATAGCCATCTTAAAACGGTCTTTAGTATAAGGTTTTAAGAGATAATCTACGGCGTGTACTTCAAAGGCTTTGAGAGCATATTGGTCATAAGCCGTAGAGAATATAATCTGAGGAAGTTCTTCTAAATGTGTCAGCACCTCAAAACCTGTCAAGCCAGGCATTTGTATATCCAAGAATACAAGGTCAGGCTTGAACTCATTAATCACCTTGACTGCATCCACTCCATTATTGGCTTCTGCCACGATGATTAGGCTAGAATAATCTAGGAGATATTCTTTGATGAGCTTTCTACCCGCAGACTCATCATCTATGATAATTATTTTTTTCATTAGATTGTAAAACTTATAGTTAGACCTCTTGGCTCATTATCAGTTACTTGCAAGATGCTATTGTACATTTTTTCTAGGCGAAGTTTGGTATTGCATAATCCAGTTCCTTTCTCAAACATACCTGATTTATCTTTCATCCCTATGCCTGTATCACTGACTGAGAAATGCAATTGATGATTTTGTTTTTGAATCTTAAGGGTAATATTTCCTCCTTCTATCAGTGAAGCAAGCCCGTGTTTGATGGAGTTTTCTATCAAAGGCTGCAAAATCATAGGAGGCACAGAATGATTCAACAAATCTTCTTCCACCTCGATACAAATCTCTAATCTATCTTCAAACCTTACTTTTTCTAAGTGAAGGTATTTTTGAATAAAATCAAGTTCATCTTTCAGCAACACCGTTTCAGATTGAGAAGCTTTTAATTGGTATCTAAATAAATCTGCCAATTCTGCAATCAGCATCCTCGTTTTTTCTTGCTCTTTTGGGATAGAGGCATTGATGGTATTGAAGACATTGTATAAAAAGTGAGGATTTATCTGAGCTTTTAGGGCTGATAATTCACTTTTAAGGACAGCTTCTCTTAGTTCTGCCTCTAGCTGTTGTTTTTTTTGATTTTCGTGGTAATATTGGTAAGCATGAAAAATTCCAAATTGTAAAATATAAAACAAAGCAGGAATGTAAACATCCCAAACTTGTCCAACCCCTCTAAGCCTAGGGACTGAGTAATAATCTAAGATGGTATAATAAATGAACAGACGGCTTGACACAAAAAGTGGAAGAGTAATCAAGTGTAGGAGTAGTCTATTTTGTAACTTCCAGTAGTTAAATTTTCTAAAAATAAGCCACCAAATCGGTATAGTTAAGAGAAGTTTAATCAAATAACTACCCAATTGTATGCCAAAATCTATGAGAGATAAAAATGGCTGATTAGGTTTTTTAAAACCTATACTATTGATCTCTAATGTTAAATAATAAATCGCAGCAGAGGATACATATACCGATAATACAGCCATTATCTCCCAATAAGATACACCGTAATATTTTCTTTGCCAGAAGGTAGTTTTCATGTTTTATATTTTCTCAAAAATAAGGCAGTTTTAGAGATATTTCCTAATGTTTTCCGATGAACTGATAAATAAGCAGTTGAATGGATAATTGCAATTCATCGGCGAATAATACCATTGGTCGGATAAGTCTTTGACATTAATTTTAATCAAGACACCTTTGCTTAAACTTTAAAAAAACCATATATCCATGAATTTACTATTACCCTCTATTACCTCTTATTTCAGAAAGTCTTTTTGTTTGACTTTAATGTCTTTATTATTCATTGTGCCTGTTTTTGGACAGCAAGTTCAATTGAAAGGCAAGGTAAGCACCGCCAACCAAGAGCCTGTGGCTTATGCTACGGTTTCCATTCTCCAAAAATCAGATAGTACCCTTGTAAAAGTAAGTATCACGGATGGCGATGGAAAATTTAGCTTTGCCGAAATCAAAGCAGGGGAATACCTACTCAGAGTTACGAGCGTAGGCTATAAAGAGTACATACAAGAGATAAAGCAAAATACCGATTTTCAGATTGCGATGGAAGAAGATTCACAAGTACTTTCTGAAATACAAGTAACTGCCAAGAAACCCATTATAGAAATTCTAGCTGATAAAACAGTTTTTAATGTAGAAGGAACACTCAGTGCAAGTGGTATTACGGGCTTTGATTTGCTTCGCAAAGCTCCTGGAGTGGTGATAGATAATAATGAAAATCTGATTGTAGAAGGCAAAGGAGGCGTACAGATTTATATAGATGGCAAGCCAAGTCCACTCACAGGGCAAGATTTAGCCAACTACCTCAAAACCTTGCAATCTTCTGATGTAGAGGCGATTGAGATTATCACGCAGCCTTCTTCTAAATATGATGCAGCAGGTACAGCAGGGATTGTCAATATCAGACTCAAAAAAAATAAAAACTTCGGCACAAACGGAACGCTTACAGCAGGCTATGCTATTGGTAGATTTTCTAAATACAATACAGGCATTTCACTCAATAACCGCAACAAAAAAGTAAATCTATATTCCAATTATAGCAACCAATTGAGCGAAAATTATGACTTTATCAATCTCTACCGTGTCCAATCTAATACTATTTTTGATGCCCAATCAAGCAGTATAAGCAATGACCAAAGCCACAATGCTAAAGTAGGGCTTGATTTCTATGCTAGTTCTAAAAGTACTTTTGGATTAATTTTGAATGGAAATCTTAATAACTCTAGTTCTTTCAATGATTCTCGCACGCCGATTATCTCTCAAAGCACCCTTGAAACTCAGCAAGTATTGGTAGCACAAAGTAACTCAGAAACAGACTCTTATAATTTTAGTGGAAACCTCAATTATCGTTTTGCAGACACACTAGGGCATTCGCTGAATATAGACCTTGACTATGGTAGGTACAACAATGACCGCTCAAATCTACAGCCTAACTATTACTATAATGGCAGTGAAACTACCATCCAAGATGAGTTTATTTATTTTATGATTACGCCTGTAGATATTCAGATTATGAGTCTGAAACTAGACTATGAGCAGAGTTTTTTAGGAGGAAAGTTAGGTGTGGGTTTCAAAAGTTCATTGGTAGATACTGACAATACTTTTGAGTTTTATGATGTGATAGACAATGATAATATCCTCAATGATACAAGAAGCAATAACTTTAGATACAAAGAAAACGTCAATGCTGCATATTTTAATTTTAATAAAAAATGGAAGAAGATGAACGTACAATTTGGGCTAAGGGCAGAACATACCAACTCTGATGGCAAGCTCAACAGCTTACAACAAAATGAAAACGAGCGAGTAAAACGCAATTACTTGAATCTCTTTCCGAGTGGAGGACTTACTTATACTCTTAATCCTCAGAATTCCTTAGCTTTGACTTATAGCAAACGCATAGAAAGACCTAATTATCGATCACTAAACCCTTTTGAAGTGCAGATAGATGAGCTTTCTTTTAGTCGTGGAAATCCATTTTTGCAACCTCAATATACAGACAATATCAAGATTTCGCATACCTTTAAGTATGTACTCAATACCTCTCTGAGTTATAGCAAAATCTCTAACTTTACGGCACAAGTTACAGATGCCGAAGGGGAAAATAGAAGTGTAATACAAGCTCAAAACATCGCCAACCAAGAGGTCATTAATTTAGGCATTAGTTGCCCTTTTGATGCGACTAAATGGTGGAGTGTGTTTCTGAGTTTGAATGCATCTAGAAGCAGTTTTGAAGCAAAAGATGAGCGTTATGTGGCAATTACTCAGAATAATTTGAGTTTTTATGGACAGAATAATTTTACTTTACCTAAGGGTTTTCAGTTTGAAATCTCAGGCTGGTATAGCTCGCCTTCAGTCTGGGGAGGTACTTATCAGACCAAAAGCCTAGGCTCTCTAGATATAGCTTTGCAAAAGAAATTCTTAGAAGATAAACTCAGCATCAGACTAGCAGTAAGTGATATTTTGTTTACTTCACCGTGGCGAGGAGAGACCCGTTTTGCTAATGTGTATATCCGTGGCAATGGAGGCTGGGAAAGCCGACAGTTTAGGGTAAATCTTAGCTATCTATTTGGTAATAATAAAATGAAATCAGCCAGAAACCGCAACACAGGCATAGAAGATGAGAACAAGAGGACAGAGTAAGTTTAGGTGAATCAAAACATTTTGTCAATGGTCAAAGACCTTGACAATCGTTAAGAGGATATTACTCAGGAGTTTCTCTCCAGTTCTTCGTAGAGTTAAATAAAAACATAAAGTTGTGCGTAGTTTGGGCGAAGCAGAAACTACGCACTTTCTATGATACAAATCAGAGTTTTACAGGACAAGTTTATCTGTTTTCCCCAAAAAAACAGTGGGTGTTTGAGTTATTTGATGTTTGTATGGAAGTATAAATTTGAGGATGCAGTACAAATTAAAGATTTGGCTGAATATCGTGCGTAGTCTCACTTCGTTGAGACTACATGCTACGAGGTAGTTTACAGCCATTTCGACACCAACAATGTTTTTGCATCATGTAATCATTCCATAAATCACTCCCAGCCGTTGTTGGTCTTACCCTTCGGCTTGCCGTTGGGGAGACCAACAAATCGTGTCCAAAGCCTTCATACTAACTTTCCTTACAAATATAAATAGTAGCATACGTATTAGCAAACATTCAACCGTACTCCTATTTCGTTGTTGGTGTTTAGAAATGGCTACTAAATTTTTATGGATATGACACTAACAATGAAAGTAAAGCTTATACTGTAAGGATTTTTTTGTCTGTTTTTCAAAGAAATGGGTTATTTGAGCTAGTTTGTAGTTTTGACAATTCAGCAACCGTTCTGCATACATAGGAAAAAGTCTGTCCTATAAGAATTTAGACTTTTCATTGTTATTTTCAAGTTTCCATTTGTAAGACCTAAAACAGTGGGGTATCAAAAAAAGTTAAAAGTAAAAACATCATTTGAAGATATTAAAACATAAGGGATGATTAAACAGTTGCATTTTGAAGTATAAAGACAAAATTTACATCGCACAAGTATTAAATGTATAAGCTTGTGAAAATCACCAATAATGAAGACTTACGTAAAATTCAAACCCCAAGACAAAAGTTTGTTTTTTCCTACACTAAAACAAAGAGTAGATGATTATTTTACAAGCAACAACATTAGCAAAAATGCCAATGCAAGTATGGTAATAAAAACCATTCTATTACTATCTGCCTATATTTTGCCTTTTATTTATATTTTGGCTTTTAATCCGAGCTTTGTTGTTTCAACTATTTTATGGATAATAATGGGTCTTGGTATGGCAGGAGTGGGGATGAGTGTCATGCATGATGCTAATCATAGTTCATACTCTAGCTCAGAGTGGGTAAATAAATTCTTAGGACAAACGATTGCCATGGTAGGTGGCTCGGTAGCTAATTGGAAAATTCAGCATAACTTATTACATCATACTTTTACAAATGTGGTTCATCAAGATGATGATATAGCCGATAAATTTGTTTTACGTTTTTCTCCACACACAAGAGTAAAATGGTTTCATCAATATCAACATTTTTACGCTTTCTTTTTTTACGGATTGCAAACTATATACTGGGTAGTTGCCAAAGATTTTGTGCAATTTAAACGCTATGTGATGAGAGGAGAACAGCCATGGTTTACACTGATTAAAATAATTTTATCTAAAATTACTTATACTTTTGTACTGTTGATAATGCCAGTTGTATTTTTTGATATTCCAGTTTTACATGTCATAACAGGGTTTTTGGTAATGCAATTTCTTGCAGGGTTAATCTTAACTGTAATTTTTCAGTTAGCCCATACCGTTGAGGGAACTACGCATCCATTACCAAACGAAGAAAATGAGATTGTTAATGATTGGGCAATTCATCAAATGAATACAACGGTGGATTTTGCACCTAAAAATAAATTGCTTTCATGGTATATTGGTGGTCTTAATTTTCAAGTAGAGCATCATTTATTTACTAAAATTTGTCATGTTCATTATCCAGAAATCTCAAAAATAGTCCAACAAACGACCGCTGAATTTGATATACCTTATTTAGTAAATGAAAAGTTTTCAGATGCGATTATGGCCCATGTAAATGCTCTCAAACGATTCGGAAAAGAAGAAAGTAAACTACTAGTTTAGTAAAATGTGGCACTTCTGAAAAGTGCCACATTTTATCCAAGCTTTTAATTTAGAAATTATTAGATTGAATAATTTAAACAACTTAAGAACTTAGTATTTTGATTTTTTGGTGCTAATTATTTAACACGAGAAAGATTATAGGTTATATTTGCCTCTTCTATAAACAGCATTAGTTTATCATCGGATAATTCAAGTATCTTATAAATGGTATAATCTACAGCATTGCGGGCAGTAAGCTTTGTGCCTTTTTTGTTTTTGACCGTTTTTTTGACTTCTTGTGGGGCGATGTTAAATGCTTTTTTATTATCATTCATATAATACCAGCTAGTCTTGATAGGTAAAATATCCTCTGCGATAAAGTTATATAATCCTAAGATAAAGACATTCTTAGGTTTGATTTCCAAAAAACTACCTTTGTCTATAAAAACTTGGAGGGCATTCTCTTCATCAATGATTTCTTGAGGTTTTTCTTCTCCAATAAGCTCAGGGTTTTCTATGATTTTATCTGCATACTCATAGATTTTTTTGGTAACAATTTTGTCTATTTTCCATTTGCCGAGGAGCAAATCTTGCTGAGCAAATAAGTAGTTTATATTGCATAATAAGAGGATGCTTAGCACTATTTTTTTCATGATTTTACTTTATTTGATTAATTATAATTTCTACTTTTTTATTAATTCCTGTATCTTCTTTTCCAATGGCTTGAAGACGATTTTTATCAATTTTTGAACTGATTAATTTTCGCATTACCTCTTCGGCACGCTCTTTTGCTAGACTGATTCTGTTTTCTTGGGCTATTTTATTGGCAAAACCTATGATAGACACATCAATGTTAGGGTTATCTTTAAGAAATTTAACTATCTTCTTGAGTTCTTTTTGAGATTCCTTTTCTATAGTAGCCTTATCTGCCAAAAACAAAATGGTAAAATCAATGCTTTCACCTTGTTTTAAAGTCCTAGATTCATAATTGACTGTTTTGGCAAACCGAGTGATAGACTTCAACACATTCTCAATTTGCTCTTGTTTGTGGGTTTCAGGTGTGTTTATATTTAGATCAGTAGAGCCTGACCAAAAAACATATTGCTGTGTTTGCTCATTGAGTGTAACCCAAACTTTCACAAAACTGTAGTCTCCATCTTCATCAGGAGGGGAGTGATGTGTAAATTCAGTAAATTCAATGCCATTATTTTCTATCTGTTTTCTGATAGTCAATGATTTCATAAGACTATCAGAATGCAAGTAAAAATCTCCCACATTTTCGTAAATCATATTCATAGCTTTGACACCTATTTTATTGATTTTTTCAATTGGATAAAATTCTACGCAAAATAGAATGTCATTTTCAAATGAAAATAGATTTGAATTTTTAGAAAATTCTCTATCTACTTCCCATTCTTGAGGTACTTCACAACGATAGCCATAAGTATCTACTATTTGTTGAGCAAAGGCTATTTGATGCGTAATCAGGTAAAAGAGAAAAGAAAGTAACATCTGTTTTTTCATGTCATACTTGTATTTTAGAGATTTTTTTTAAACTAAAATGTAAATCTCTTGAATTTCATTTGGTATAGAGCATCATCACCAAAACTAACAGCATAAAGTTTTAATAAAAAGTGGTCTTTGTCTATAAAAATCAGTTGATATCTATAAGAGTCCAAAAATCCACTGATGTCTGTGCCATCTTGTTGTGTACCAATTGCTATTCCTTTATCTCCCTCCCAATCATAGTAATACGAACTTTTTATAACATATCCGTTTTTAAATCTAAGAAGGTGTCTATCATCATCTCCAAAATCAATATAAGCTCCTGTAAATGTATCGGAAAGATTTTTCACAGCTTCATCACTGATATACCTATCGTGTTCTACTACTGCTTCAAAATCCCAAGTACCTATTAAATCGTCAAGGGTATAGGTTTGTGCCTGCACCTCAGAAAAATTTACTGATAAGATGATAAGGATAATGAATTTATAAATTATTGATTTTCTCATTGATTTTTTGGGTTTAAATAAAATGAATTAAGTTTTAAAATTCTATTTCACAGTTCGGAAAATTTCTTTTGATTTTTTCTTTTTCTTGTTCGGAAAATTGATTTTCACTTAGTTTTAAGGTTTGCAAATTTTTTAATTGTGCTATTTCTTTTGGTAATTCGGTCAAACTATTGCCCTCCAAAATTCAATCTATATACTTTCATAGGCGTTTTGAGAGCCTCTTCCAAAGAACGAAAAATAGGCTGTCTTGACAAATTTACTGTATCCAACAGTACATTTTGTGCATGTACACATCCGCAAAAAAGCAGGGAAATGATGGAGAAAATTAATTTTTTCATTGTTTTTTTTGTTTTTTTTATTATCTGGTTAAAGCGTCGACGCTACAGCCAGATAATAAAAAACTACATTTTAAAATCCCACTTCACAGTTTGGCATCAATTTTTTGATTTTATCAACTTCTGCTTTCAAAATTTTGGTATTTCTTATTGGCAATAATTCCAATTTTTTAAGCTGCGTTATTTCTTTTGGAAGCGTAGAGAGTGATTTATTATCAGACAAAAACAGTTGTTGCAAATTTTGTAGTTTTCCAATTTCTTTTGGAAGTAGCGTAAGAATATTATCAGATAAATCTAATATTTTCAAATCTTTCAAATTTCCTATTTCTGCTGGGAGTGTCTTAATTTCATTTCTAGCTAGATTTAAGTTTTGCATTTTTTTTAGATTTCCTATTTCTTTTGGCAGAGCCGTAATTTCATTTCTAGCCAAACTCAATTCTGTCAAATTTACTAACTTTCCAATTTCTACTGGAATTAGAGTAAGTTGATTACTTGATATTTCTAAAAGTTGCAAATTTTTGAGTTCGCCTATTTCTTTTGGAATTGACGTAATTTGATTCATACCTAAAAATAAAGATTGCAAATTTTTGAGTTGTGCTATTTCTTTTGGAATGGTTTTGAGGTTGTTTCCAATTAAATCTAGTATTTGCAAGTTTTTTAATTTGAGTATTTCCTTAGGTAATTCTGTCAAACTTTGACCTGTCAAATTTAATTTATAGACTTCCAAAGGTTTTTTCAAAGCCTCTTCTAAGGATTCAAAATCACGTTTTTGTGCTAACGTTTCTGTATCAAGAAGTGCATTTTGTGCATTTGCAAACACACAGATAAGTAATAAGGTGAGAGATAAAATTAATTTTTTCATTGTTCTGTTTTGATTTTTTGTGGATAAATAATTGAATCCTCTTACCAACTAGCAGAATTTGTTTTAAATATTAAGGTTTTGCCTACTACCTTGCCCCATTGGTCTTTGTATAATTCTTCAAAAACATAATTATCGCTTTCTTCTTTAATTGTAAAGGTATTTCTTGCTCCATAACCTGCATAAGTCAAGATTCCTCTGGAATCTTCTTCTTTTCCTTTTTTATTAAAGTAAGAGATGAGGTAAATTATAGACTCTTCAGGATAATCATCTTTGCCCCAAATAATGCCTACAGAACCATTGCTATAAGTAATCTTGCCAATGATTTTGGCAGACCACATATCTGCTAGACTTACTTTAACTTTAAAATGGGTTTTGAGGTCTTTTTCGCTGATTTTTACAGCTTCGATTGTATATTCTTCATAATCAAATTCGTAAGGCATAGATAATTCAGGAATTTGAGCCACAAAATCAGTCCATTTAGTCTGTGCAAAAGAGGTGCTGACAGAGAAAAATATAAAAGTGAACACACTTAAAATAATTGACTTTTTCATTGATTGTTTAGGTTTAAGATTTAAGGTTATTTCATTGATTTTTTATTCATTCTCTACACTACAATTAGGCAAGAGTTCTCTTATTTTATCTACTGCTTGTTGAGGAAATTGATTTTTATATATTCTCAAAAGATATAGTTTTTGTAATCCGCCTATTTCTTTTGGCAATGTGCTAAGTTGATTGCTAGCAAAACTAGCCATTTTCAAGCTTTGCAGTCCAGCTATTTCTTTTGGAATTTGGGTAAGTTTATTGGCTGTTAAATCCAAAAAGGTCAGTTTTTCAAATTACCTATTTCTACTGGCAGTGTGGTAAGCTTATTCTCAACCAAATTCAGTTTTTATAAATTTACTAGGCTACCTATTTGGTTTGGAAGTGTAGTAAATTGATTTTGAGATAAATTCAAGTCTTGTAAATTTTGTAGTTTACTGATTTCTTGGGGCAGAATAGCAATTTGATTTCCACTTAGATTCAATTTTTGCAAATTTTTCAATCCCCAAATTTCTGCTGATAAAGTGGTGATTTTATTATTATTCAAAGAGAGTTGTTGCAAATTTTTAAGCTTGGCTATTTCTTTGGGTACTTCAGTCAAGCCTTGAGAATACAAGGTCAGTTTATACACTTGTAAAGGGTTTTTTAGAGCTTCGCCCATTGATTCAAAAATAGGCTTTTCATCTAAGGCTTCAGGATCAAGTAATGCGTTTTGAGCATTTGTAGATAGAGATACAAGCAAAAGAGTAAGAGAGAAAAATAGTTTTTTCATCATTTTAATTTGATTTTTGAGGACAAATAATTGATTTTATGCTATGTATTTTAGTGATTAGTAACGCATTATATCCCAAGAGTATATTTTTTTACTGCCATCAGGGTAGGTTAGTTCATAGTCATTGTCTAGGCGTTTGAGTGTATAAATACCATCTTCATCGCTTATAGATAATTGATAAAGGTTACTTTGCTCTTCTTCGCTCATGATATTGAACTCTTTAGTGATGCCTTGGCTAGTAATACTGCAAACAAAACCTATGATATCATTTGTCAAAACATAAGAAGTCTCTAAGTACTCTGTTTCATCTTCTTGGTATAAAAATAAATCTTTGCTTGTAAATATTCTGGCTTCGTTTTTACCTTCTTTTTTTACACGCAGGCTACTATCTGCCCTTTTACGTACTCGCTGTTTAGATTTATCAGGGAATTTTACCCAATACTCACCACCCATTTCAGGATTATTCAGGATTCTGAGATTAGCCCATTTTTTTGTGCCTTTTGCTCTATAATTTATTTCAGTGCCTAGGGGTGTTTCTATAAAACTGATGCACTCTTCTACCTCCGTGCTATTGGCAAGGTAAAACATTTGTGCTTTGAGCGATGAGCTATAAGCAAGTAATAGAAAAGATAAGAAAATTAATTTTTTCATGGTTTCAAATAGATTTTATTTGCTATTCAGTAGTTATTTCACAGTTAGGCAACATCTTTTCAATTTTCTTTCTTTCTTTTTTAGATACTGGAGTTACTTCTAGACCTAAAGACTTCAGTTTTTTGCATTGACCTATTTCATTTGGAAGTTTAGTGAGTTTGGTTCTACTCAAAATCAATTCTTCTAAGTTCTTTAATTTACCTATTTCATTCGGTATAGAGGTCAGTTCGTTGGCAGCTACTACTAACCTCTTTAAGTTTTTCAATTCACCTATTTCATTTGGGATAGAGGTCAGTTGATTAGCGGTCAAGTACAGTGAGTGTAGGTTTTTCAGTTTACTTATTTCTTTTGGGATACTGGTGATTTTATTATACATTAAATCCAATATTTCTAGATTTTCCAATTCCCATATTTCTTTTGGGATACTGGTGATGTCATTCATCCTTAGGTTCAAATATTGTAGATTTTTAAGTTTACCTATTTCTTTTGGGATGCTAGTGAGGTTATTCATCCCTAAATACAGCTCTTGTAAATTCTTGAATTTAGTTATTGCTTCAGGTACTTCGCCCAGATTTGTCTGAAATAAATCTAATTTATAGACATCTAGAGGTGAATTAAGTGCCTCTTCTAATGACTTAAATGTAGGCTTTTGATCTAGACTTTCAGGGTCAAGTAATGTGTTTTGTGCATTTGCATATCCACATATAAGTAAGAAAGTAAGGGAGAAAAATATCTTTTTCATTGTTTGAAAAGTTTAATTAATAGATAAGGTAAAAATTAATCTCGCTTTAAGAATTTCTTAAAATCTTCAAGCTCTTTTGTAGTTTTGAATTGACGTATAAAAATGCCACTAATTTGGCTTTCTACCTTGTCAGCTACATTTTCGTTTATAGTTTCGCTAAGGAAAGTATCAAAATCAATAGAAATATCTAGGCTTTCATCGTCTGTCAGAACTCCAAAATACAAGTCTTTACTTTGCTCTTCGCTAATATAAACAAAGCGTACACCTAAGGCTTCACCTGCTGTGTTGAGTGATAAATAAGTAAGGAGGATGTCATTGTATTCTGACCTTTTAGTAGCGAAGTAGAGGCTTTTACCTTCATCGTAGAGGTATTCGGCTACCACACTGCCTTCTACTAAAAAGGGTTTACCAGCAAATCTAAAGTCAGGATTGCGGGGTTGATCGGTAAAGGTATAAGTATGTAAATCTGTTTCCATTTCTTTTTGTAAAGTCATTATAGGTAATGCTACTTTGCTTTTGAGTGCTTTCCACTCTACTTTGTTATCAGGCAACATAGTAACAGTATATTGCTCTGCTTTTCCGCCCGTTTTTAAAGTAAGTACAGACTCACTATATTGCCAAGTAGAGACTAAGTTATCTGGGTTTGGTTCTAATAGTGTTGTACCATCTTCATTAAGTGTAAATTTCATAAGATCAGGTTTCAGAGAAAGTGCCATACGCATAGCAGTTACAGTTTCTTCTTCCTTTGCCGTAAGTTTGCCATTGGTTTTTTTTGGTGCCATATCATAGTCCACGAGCCCCCACTGACCTACCAAGCTTTCAGAAGTGATTTGGGCAAAAGAGCTTTGAGAAAATATAAGGCAGGCAAGTATGCCTACAAAGAGTGTTTTTTTCATTGTTTCACTAATTTTTAATTGAAGTTTTTATATCTGTTTAGCTCTCCTAACTCTAAAGGGAATAATACAAATTACCATTGTATTAAAGTCCCTAATGCAAATGCTAGGATTTAGGGCAAACTGTTACTTTAATACCTTTATTTTCCCACTATAACTTATTATCAAAATATTTACAACATCTTTACCATCACCATCTTTTGAGGTTATGGTAAAGCCACCCCTTGTGTTTATTTCTACTTGACTACTCATTTTTAGATAATCACTAAATGCACCTAAAACTCCCCCTTGTTCATTAATTAGTTTCCCCTTTTTGGTATTATATGTCTGAACAATAAGCGTATAAGTGTTATTTGCTCCAACTTCCTCTGTAACAGCACTGATAATGACTGCGGTAGTTAGTGTAAGTCTATAATATCCGAAGGGCACAACAAAACATTTTTCAGGCTTTTTAAACTTATTTTTCTGCCAAGTAAACTCCCAGGCTAATTGCTGGTCAATGATTTTGAGAGGTATGTCAGTAGATTGTATGACGGTAGGAGATCTTGTTTCCGTAAAGTTTGCCACAAATGCATTGAATTTATCATTTTGAGCGTATGCCGTATTTACCAATACAATTAGCAAAGAGATTACACCTAAAAAGAGTGTTTTTTTCATAATAAATTTATTGTTTTGAAGAATAAAATAGTCTGTCTGTACTAAAGATACATTATTAAAGCAGTCTAAAAAGTGAGTAAAATTTATATTATAGCAATCCAACCTTAGGAACTTAAATCTTTAATTATACCTTAGTTTTCATGAGGTATCAAGTCAAAATAACAAACGATATTCTACCAAACCCATAGTCCACTTCTATTTGCCAGTAGTGTGCACACTCAAGAATACAGGCACCACCTACAGAAGGCATTTGGGCAAAAATATTACTTGAAAAGCAAAGCAATAGAAAAAGAGAAAAGGTTGATTTTGACATCAATTTATTTAACACGTTTATATTTGAATTTTTTATTGAGTACTAATTCAGTTTTGGAAAGTGAAGTAATGACATCATCGTTCCCGCTTTTACCATCATTGGTATGATTGGTATGTTTAATCACCTTTTTTCCATTTTTGGATAGTTCCATTCGCCTCTTCTATCAGTTCATCTTTAGTAAGTTTGATGATTTTTGTTTTAGAACTACTATAGACGATTTCATCACCTTCAATTTTATAAGGTACTCCTTCTTCATAGCCATCCCCGTGTACTGTTTTTTCATCATAAAATGCCCAAGGTTCAAAACCATCTACTTCAGGCATCACCCATCTGCCTTTGATTAATTCTTTATAGTCTGTTTTTTCCTCTATTTTCTCTTCCTCTTCCTCTATTTTTTCTACTGGGATATTTTCCTCTGATTTATTTTCAGCAATAGCTGATTTATTTTCAGATGTGTCAGTAGCCTTGTTACAGGCAGGGAATAACAGGATTGAGATTAACCCTAAAACAATGATATTTTTCTTCATTTCTATTAATATGTTTTAACTTATGTAACAAAACTAAAAAGAATGAAGATGGTATTTTGAGTAGTTTTACTGATGGGAGTGATGAATATATGAAGGTTGGCTTTAATTTTATGAATGAGAACTTTATTATTAAAAAGATGATGTTTTAGAAGTAGCAGAGCTTCTGTTTTGCTGAGCTCATCATTTGATAATTCTATTTTTATTTTTCATATAGAGGGCAATTTAGAAAGTAGTTTGAGTAATGGAGAAATACTTACTAAGTAAAAAGGAAAAAATAAGCTAATCATTATTAACTATCAAGTCATTCATTATCAGATGATTAAGAGCTCATAATTCATGATTTATATCTCATAATTCACTAAGAGAATGATATAATATCTTATATTTGTAAAGAAAGCCAATGAAAGGTTTTGAAATCAAGTACTTACCGCCGAAATAGCTAAATGATAGCCATTGTAAAGTTATACGGAAGCAATATATTTAGATTACAAAGCAGCAATACTACTTTTATATTATAGCAATATTACAATATGAGTGACATTTAAGCTATGTTTATAAGGTCGTGAGGCATAAATTGGTCTTCATTTAATGTATTAAAATTAGGTTCAGGGTTATTTCTAAACCAATTAATTATTGATTTTGTGTGAAATTGATGGTTGTGGTACACTTTTAAGTCTAAAATACTTAATTTGTCATTTTTATATTTCTCTCTAAATTTTCGTACCATATATTTGCTAATTAAGGTCATTGTAAAACTCAAATTGATAAAATTTGTCATATTTTTTTCTTTGTAATTCTTAAAATCAGACAAGCCAAAATGCTGTTTTGCATCTCTAAAATCAAACTCTATTTGGAAACGAATTCTATAGTATTTTATCATCGTTTCATAATCTAGTTGTAGGTCAGTACTCAAGAAAATATGTACACTTTCTTTTCCATCTTTGCGAATTGTTTTTTGTACCACTACATTTATTTTTCTTTTTTTCATCGCTTTACTAAGACCTTCCAGTTGATAGATTTCTGTACATATTCCTTCATCATCTTTTTGAGTTGTTTGTAGGTGTTTTTTATCCAAATTATGTAAATCAAATTGCTTTCCGTAGGTAAACCCATTCTTTTTTTTCTCTTTTACTTCAAATACGGCTGCAGTATTCATATCCTATATTTCATATTTCATATTTCATATTTCATATTTCATATTTCATATTTCATATTTCATATTTCATATTTTATATTTCATATTTTATATTTCATATTTTTTATCACTACTATATCGGCTCAAACTGCGTGTTGTTACTTTCGCACGAACACAAAACATACTCTTGATTAAGCAGTATAAAGTACGTATATTTGAACAACTTCTAGTAGTTTTTAAAATAGACAGAAATGAAACGAGTGAAGGAAGCATAAAAGAAGATATTTGGTGTTGGAACTTAAATATACAACCTTTTTTGTTTCCTTTTTTTTTATCCTAAAAAATGTTACACATATTGTAATTACTTTCTGTAAATACCAAACATTTTACAAAGCCATCTTGTATATAAAATTCTTTAAACCTTACAAAAGTCTTCAATACTTGTGTTTCTTCATGGTTATCCTCCCCTTCCCATTCAGCTTCATTGTTTTCAATTCTACTTTCAGGAAACATCATCGATAAAATTTCACTATCAGGAAGCAAGAAGTCAATATCTTGTGCGTAGGTGAAACTGTATAAAGAAAAACAAATGAGTGTTAAATATATTTTTTTCATGTGAAATTTAGATGTTTGAGAAGGTCTAGAAATTTAATTTAAAATTTTGTATCTGGGTCTTATGTATTATTCCTTGTAGAATAATTCTTGCTTATTACTCACCCTTAAAATACTGTACTTTTCCATTAGGATAAGTGCAAGTAGCTGAGTAGCCTTTGAACCTCATGGCATAACGCACACGAGGAGCTTTGGGAAAAGACACCTCACAAGTGCCATTGCTTGTGTTGCTGTTATAGACATTCAGATAAATTGCTTTTTTGTATTCAGGAGATTTATACCGTATTTTATATCCTCCTCTATTTTCATTCACATACAGTTTTTCTTCTATGCCCTCGTCATTAGAAACATAAGTATTTTCAGTAATAGCATACTCTATTTCCTCCCTCTCATCATTAGAAGGTGGAGAACGATTTGCTTTTTGTTTAATGCTTCTTACTGTTTCTACAAAATATTTACTCCTATCTTTTTCCTCTAAAAGCATACCCTGAAAACCTTTGCTATTGATGTTTTCTAAAACAAGTTTTTCCTTACAAATTCCAGCTTCATACCTCTGTGGTTTATTTGAAGACTCCACAGAGGAAAAGTTATTTACAACATCCCTACCTAGGAAAAGTATTACTAGATTATCTTTTATTTCATAATTTCCAACTTTCAAATATTCATGTCCAAATTCATTTCCATAATAGTTATCATACATGCCATTCTCATTAAAAATAATAAATCCAAGACCTCCCGAAGGTGCTATTTCACAGTCAACCGAATTATTATTATAAATAAAAGATTTCCCCCTTATCTTCTCTATTAAAGGCTTACTTTCTTTTCTCTGAGGTAAACTATCTACACGGTTACTAGCACTTACTCCACCCCCAGAGATTTCAAAAAAACCACTAAAAGCAAAGCCTTCCATGTTTTTGTATTTTATCTTAAACCAGCTTCCTTTTACACCATTTACTTCATCTGATTTTTGTGTATCTTCTAGCAGAGTGATTTTTTCTTGGTATGCTATTTTGATGATTTTTCGGCTTTGGTAGCTAGTCTCATCAAAAATTGATAAACCTGTTGGGTCGCTTACTACTGCCTCAATGAGTTCTTCTTCTTTGTCTGTAGAGCAGTTTTGAAGAAACAGCAAGGTGAGCAATAGGCTGGGAAAAATAAGAAATTTCATGTTTTTACAAGTTTAAAGGTTTTTAATTTAATGATTTTAGTGAAGCGAATAAATTTTATACTCTTCGTTTATTTTGATGTTAAATCTTATGGTATTCTTTGTCCAGTCATTATACTCTTTGACTTTTTTAGCATAATCTACCTGTACTACTAGAGCTATATTTCCATTGCCTAGATTGTTGTATTGGGCAGTATTCCAAAGCACATCAAATTGCTCATAAGGCGTTTTGAGCCACCAATCTTGAGAGTATTCCAATACTTTTTGATTACTAACATTTGTGGTAAGATAAAATTTTTCTACCAGAGGCGCAAAGTAGAAAGTAATGTCTTGATGTCTGGAAGTTGCATCAAAATAGCCTTCTATTACATCCTGCACACTTGCCTTATCAATAGCGATAGGCTTTGGCTCTGGGCTTCTATTACTTTGTGAACCTGAGTAGTTGTTGTTAGGGTTATTTACATCCTCCCTTGGATTGTCTGTACTTGTTGGGTTATTTGAACTTTGACCTGAAACGCCTAAAAAGCTATTCAGCATATAGCCTTCTATATTTTTGTATTTTACCTTGAACCAAGTTCCTT
This sequence comes from Cytophagales bacterium, assembly GCA_038248005.1. Classification (GTDB taxonomy): domain Bacteria; phylum Bacteroidota; class Bacteroidia; order Cytophagales; family Microscillaceae; genus JAABSX01. The sequence continues at coordinate 19,446 of JBBRUH010000026.1, forward strand.
CTGCACCTTCTATTTTACCCGAAATATTGGTATTTGCTAAGATTTCTACTTGTTCATTTTGCCCAACTTTGATAATATTTCTGGCATTTCCTTCGGGACTATCAAAAATAGTAGCTCCCCTATTATTGGTAACTGTGGCAGTTGCATTGTCTTGATTGCTTTCTGTTGTATTCTCACAGCTCACTAAAAAAAGGCAATAAGTATGGTATAGAGTATTCTGGTGTTCATAGGAGTTTATTACGGAAAAATATGATGTATGATTATTTAATTTTATTTTTTTTAATACTGGTGTTTGATTTTTAGAAAAAACCTTTTGTTTAACTTTCAGTATAAATACTTATTATTTTAAAAGTGGAAAACTAACACTAAAAAGAATGAAAAAAATCAGCAATCTTATAAAAATAACTTTAATGCTCTTCGGAGCACTTTACATTATACAATATACTAGCTTCTTAGGTTACATTCAATTTTGGTTTGGTGAAGATAACACTTTGAGTTTTGACCCTAGCGTACAAGGAATTGAAATAGAAGAAATCATCAAAAATGCTCAAAAAGACTGGCAAGACCCCAAATATAAAGCAGCTAATACTGCTCAATATGCTGATTATATGACTGATGAAGAAAAACAAGTCATTTATTATCTTAACCTGGCTCGTATGAATCCGCAGTTATTTGCCAAAACTTTTGTGGAACCTTATAAGGGTGTAAAGTTTGGGGGCTATCTGGTTGGTTCTCCTTACAAAGCTTCATTATTACAAGAAATGAGCACACTAAGACCCAGAAAACCTTTAAAACCTAACCGTGCTATGTGGGAGTTTGCCTTATGCCATGCCACAAACTCAGGGAAGAAAGGCATCACAGGACACGACAGAGAGGCAAGTGGATGTCCTAGAGGAAATTTTGGTGAATGTTGTAGTTATGGTGAACAAAAAGCTTTAGCAATTATTTTGAGCTTACTAATAGACCATGACGTGCCTTCTCTAGGGCATAGAATACTGTGCTTTAGCCCTGAGTTTACAAGTGTTGGTGTTTCTATACAACCTCATAAGGGTAAATATATACAAAATGCTGTCTTAGATTTTTCTCGTTAATGATAGGTTTATTCATCATCAAATTAAAATAGTTTTTACTGACATGATTCGGCACAAAATCAATATAATTCCGTTAATTATTCAGAAATCAATAATTTTATACTTAAAAATTTTTTTACGAAAAAACTTCACATATTTCTCGCATTCTTACTCATTTCTATCTGTTTTGCCACACAAGCCAAAGCAGACCAACTTGCCGCAAACTAGTCTTAGCCTCTCGCTCCCCAGTTCAAGATGAGCAAAAGGTGGGGTTTGGGTGAGTTTTATAAGAGAATCTAATAAACGAGGCTACGCATCGAAATTTTTAAAAAATATGCAGGTTAGGTTATTTACGATTCCAATTTTGGGCGGTGAGCTACTCAGAGCAGAGCTGAATGTCTTTTTAGTACTCCCCCGCCCCAATCCTACCCTTGGGGGGAAGGTTTAGTCTTAATTCATTAAACTGCTTATTATTAATAAGTTAACTAGGTTGAGGTAAATTAAAAATGCCCAAAATAAGCCTTCAATCTAAATCAAACTTTGCCAAAACTAAAACTTATATTTTGGTAATAATTTCTATTGAAAAAAAGAATTTAAGTGTCTGATATTCAATAACTTAAACTAATAAATATCGTTCAAGCGAATTAAACCTATAAGGTTTTTAAAACCTTATAGGTTTTAACTCTAAGCCTTCAATCTAAATCAAACTTTGCCAAAACTAAAACTTATATTTTGGTAATAATTTCCCCGTTCTGGTCAGAGGTTGTGGCGGTAAGCGTAATC
>JBBRUH010000027.1:0-21121 GCA_038248005.1 Cytophagales bacterium
ATTAGATAATGATTATTTTTCTGACTATAATAAACCTTCTATTTTATCTGAAACATTCTTTGCATTACCACTACTGTCCTCCCCATCTACACCCATCATCTTATAAGTGATATGTTCGATGGTACTATAAAGAACTGAGTTACCTTTTAAATCCTCAGTAACTTTCCCAAAACCACTTAAAAACCAAAAGAAGAAACTTAATATGATGGCATACTTGATTAAGCCTACTACTGCACCAATAATATTATCCCAAGCTCCTGGAAAATCATACTCTATCTCAGTCTTCATATACTTCCCTAGTGTATTTAATAAGGCTAAAGCTCCTGCTACAGCACAACAAAAGGCAACTGGCGCCAGCAATCCATCACTGAAATTAAAAATATTATTATTCACTAATTTAATGATAAAACCTGTTATTTTAAAACTAATAGCAAAAGCAATCGCAAAGTGAAGAATCCCTACAATCTCTGATAGTAGCCCTGCTTCGTAGCCTTTATATGCTCCCCAGCCTAAAGGCATAAAAATTAATAAATTAAATATAATACTGACAATGTCTATATTACTATCTCCTGTGACAGGGGGAGGATTTACTTGCAAGAATAACATACGCTTATTTTTTATTTAATTGAGTAGAGATTTCACTATAGAGGCTATCACCTTTCCATCAGCTTTTCCTGCTAATTCTTTATTAGCAAGTCCCATTACTTTGCCCATGTCCCTAGCAGAGCTTGCACCTACTTCTTTTATAAAACCTTCTATCTTAGTTTTCAGTTCTTCTTCACTGAGTTGCTTTGGGAGGTAAGCTTCTATGACTGTAAGTTCTTGAATTTCTACTTCGGCGAGGTCAGTTCGTTCTTGCTTTTGATAAATTTCTATGGAGTCTCGACGTTGTTTAGCCGCTTTGCTTAGGAGTTTGATTTCGTCTTCTTCGCTTAGTTCATCAGCACTCCCTTCTTTGGTAACTTCAAGCATAATCATAGATTTGATAGCACGCAAAGCACGCAAACGGTCTTTGTCTTTAGCACGCATTGCTTCTTTCATATCAGATTCGATGGTAAATTTTAGGCTCATGGTTTACTTGGTTATAATTATAAATTTAGATTTTTGTATAAAATTAACAGAAAAGATATTTAATTTCATCATAAATTGCGAAAAATATATCATTATTGAAAATAAAAATAAAATCATGACACGACTTAGTGTAAATATAAACAAATTTGCAACACTTCGTAATGCCCGTGGAGGTAATAATCCAAATATACTTAAAACAGCTAAAGACTGCGAAAGGTTTGGTGCTCAGGGAATTACAGTTCATCCACGTCCCGATCAACGACATATTAGGTACCAAGATGCCATAGACCTAGCTACCCAAGTAGAGACAGAATTTAACATAGAAGGAAATCCTATCTCTGACTTCATAGAATTGGTCATCAAAACTAAACCTGCACAAGTTACACTCGTGCCTGATGCTCCTGATGCTCTCACCTCTGATAATGGCTGGGATACACTCAAGCACAAAAGCTTTTTGACCGAAGTGATTCAAGAGTTTAAAAAACACAATATCAGAACTTCTATTTTCATTGACCCTATCCCTGCTTTATTAGAAGGTGCAGCAGCAGTAGGCACAGATAGAGTAGAGTTTTATACAGGCCCTTATGCACATGACTTCCTCAAAAATCCCGAAAAAGCCATCGCTCCTTATAAAGAAGCTGCCAAAATCACGGCTAAACTGGGCCTGGGAATCAATGCAGGACACGACCTAGATTTACAAAATCTATCTTATTTTAAGCAACATATCCCTAATCTGGATGAAGTATCTATTGGTCACGCCTTAATCTGTGATGCTCTCTACTATGGCTTAGAAAATACGATTCAGTTATATCTTAGGGCTTTACTTGATGATAAATAAGTTGGTAGATTAGTAAGTTATCAGGAGATTTGGTTAGTGAGTTGCTAGGCCATTCTTTTGGGTCATTGGGGCATCAATCCAACAATTTAACAATTCAACCCTTTAGAAATAAAAAAATATGTATTTTTACTTTTTTAAAATTTTCCCTATCAAAAAATTAAATACCTAAATATGAATACTCCTTCTTTAAAAGTAAATGATTTATTTTCAGTCAAAGGCAAAGTAGCCCTCGTTACAGGTGGCTCTAGAGGAATCGGACTCATGATAGCACAAGCGTATGTCGAGAATGGTGCAAAAGTATATATCAGCTCTCGAAAAGCAGAAATCTGTGAAGACATTGCCAAGGCTCTTTCAGAATTTGGTTCTTGTATCGCTCTTCCTGCTGACCTAGCTACCCGTGAAGGACAAGCCACTTTGGTAAAAAGCCTACAAGAAAAAGAAGAATCATTAGACATCCTTATCAACAATGCTGGAGCGGCTTGGGGAGCTTCTTTTGATGATTATCCTGAAGAAGGCTATGACAAAATAATGGACATCAATGTAAAAGCTATCTTTATGCTTACTCAAAAGCTGATGCCTTTGCTAGAAAAAAATGCCTCTACCTTAAATCCTGCTAGAGTCATCAACATAGGCTCGATAGATGGCTTAAGTGTTTCTGATTTAGATAACTATGCTTACGGACCTAGTAAGGCAGCCGTACATCATCTCACAAAGGTATTAGCTGTCAAATTAGCTCATAGAGGAATTACTTTTAATGCCATCGCACCTGGTCCTTTTGAGAGTAAAATGACTGAATGGATGCTCGGAACGATGAAAGAAGAAATAGAAAGCTCTTGTCCCCTTGGGCGTATTGGCTATCAAGAAGACATGGCTGGCTTGGCTTTATTCTTAGCATCTCCTGCAGGTGCATACGTCAATGGAACAGTAATCCCATTAGATGGGGGAATTCACCTAGGCAGAGGATAAATCGTTTTAAGAAATATTTTTGTTTGGTTTGTGTCTTCACTCTTCCTGTGATTTGTGTCTTCACTCTTCCTGTGATTTGTGTCTTCACTCTTCCTGTGATTTGTGTCTTCACAAAACACTTATTGGTCTGCACAGTACAAGTTTATAGTAAAGTCATTTGAATTCCGAGGCTGTGCATCAGTCTGATTTTGGTGATACACCAACGATTTTAGAAGATAATATACCTTTCGAGAAGTTTAAAAAATACTAGACTTTCCAAGTCTGGCAGACTTGGAAAGTCTAAAAAATCTGGAGTTTATGTGTTATTAAACCTTAACTGACTGCACTATAAAATTGTACTGTGTAACTATTTTAATCAGAAAAAATGTAACTTCTAGCATGAATTTATGTCTTTCATTTGTTACTTGACAAATAAAGAATAAGAAATAAAAAATATCACCATTATTCACTATGAATAACCAACCTATTGGTATCTTTGATTCAGGCTTGGGAGGACTCTCGGTATGGCAAGAAATCATCAAGATTTTACCCCATGAATCTATGATTTATTTTGCTGACCAAAAAAACTGCCCTTATGGAGAGCGTACACCCCAAGAAATCACTCAGTTTTCTAGCCAAATCGTTGATTTTTTTTTAAAAAGAAACTGTAAAATTGTAGTGGTAGCTTGTAATACAGCAACTTCTGCCTCTATTTATGAGCTTAGAAAAAAATATAAATTACCATTTGTAGGGATGGAGCCTGCTGTCAAACCTGCTGCTATGCTCACCAAAACGGGTAAAGTAGGGGTAATTGCCACCAAAGGCACACTGAGTGGAAGCCGCTTTCACGAAATAAAAAATAAATATGCACAAGATGTAGAAGTACTAGTACAAATAGGGCATGGCTTAGTAGAGTGCATAGAAGCAGGTGAATGGGATAGTCCTCAGACCGAAAAGCTACTCAAAAGCTATTTAGAACCTATGCTAAACAAAGGAATAGACCAACTCGTCTTAGGCTGTACGCATTATCCTTTTTTAAAAGAAGCCATTCAGCATATCACCAAAGGGAATGTAAATATCATCAACCCAGCCATTGCGGTAGCAAAGCAAACCAAAAGATTACTTGAAGAAAATGGGTTGTTACACGAAAATGAAGAAAGAAGCCCTAGTTATGCTTTCTACTCGAGCAAAGATGTCAAAGAAATCAAACATTTACTCAATCAAATTACTCCTAATCTGGTGATTAATACGATGGAGGTAATGAATCTTGAGTGAGTTAATCTTCAAAATAGTGTTTACCATTAATATCTATGAAGCCTTTTTTTCCTTCAAAAATAACCTCAGCTAAGCCGTGCTCAAAGCCATAGGTGTCTTCATAGATACAAGGAATCACTAATTCGCCTTTTTGATTGATAAAACCATACAATCCATTTTGCTCCACTGCCGCACGGTCTCCTACAAAATGAGTCGCAAAATCATACCTAAAAGGAATCACTACTTGTCCTCTCTGATTGATAAAGCCCGTTTGTTCATCTAGTTCCACAGCAGCAAGACCTTCTCTAAATGGATGTGCAAAGTCATATTTGATAGCAATTACCTCCTCCCCTTTTTGATTGATAAAGCCATTTAAACCCTCTTTTTCTACCACAGCCAAGCCCTCATAAAAACAACTAACACTATCATATTGTGTAGGAATCACGATTTTACCCTGTGTATTAATAAACCCAGCCTGTTGATTTAGTTCTATCATTGCCAAGTCTTCACAAAATCTACAAGCAAATTCGTATTGAAAAGGAATAATCTCTTCCCCTTTTTGATTTAAAAACCCCACTTTTCCTGCTTTTTTTAAAGGTACTAATTGATTCTGAAAACTTCCTAATGTGTCTTCTACACTTTCATATTCAAAAGGAATGACTATATTACCAGCTAAGTCTATAAAACCTACTTTTCCTTTTTTCTGGGCAGAAGCTAAGCCTTGATAATAATCACTCAAATCTTCATATTGAAAAGGGACTTTAATTTGCCCCCAGATGTCTATAAAGCCAAACTCTTCTTCTTGTTTCACAATCGATCGCCCTTGTTGAAAGGCATAAGCCTCTTCAAAAACACAAGGAATAATTTCTTTTCCTTGTGTATCAATAAAACCAAAATTATCATTTTTTACTACTCTTGCACGCTCCTCTATAAAAATAGAAGCATCTTCATAAATACAAGGCAATACAATTTGTCCTTGTGGATTAGCAAAGCCCCATTTATCTTTTTTTCGATAAGGGATAAGAGATGGAGTAAGTATATTCATATTGATTATCAAATGTTAGGTTATCTATCAAAAAGCGAAAGTAAGACATCTTATTTTGATATTAGGAAACTCTATGTTATGGATATATTATGATTTGGTAAAGTATCGGTTTGAGAAGTGAGAATTTAGAAGTGAGGAGTGAGAGGTCAGTTTTTTTAGGGAGTAAGTAAAAAATAATGTACCCAAATTAAGAAAATTTTTGTGTTCGCTTATTTGTTAATAACATAAAATTACAAGAGGAGGATATTACTTATTCAATTTACCCCAACTATCTGACACCTTCGAGGTGTCTTGATAGTTTATGCTGTGATTTTTCTCATTTCATTCTCTACTTATCTACTCTACTTTTAGGAATTTTTATGTTACATCAAAATAAAATCTAAAAAGGAGTATATTATTTATTCAATGCTTCCTTAAAGTAATGACTCAATGACAAAATAACCTAATAATCCAATGACAAAGCAAATCAATAACGCAATAACTCAATAACCTCATAACTTCATAACCCAATTACCTTTTAAATTTTAAATTTTATTCTAAAAAAGTAAGTATCCTTGTCATAAATTTTATTTCTCCCAAGTTATTTTCTAGTTTTGGCAATCTTTTGGAAAAACTATACAATGAACAATACAAACAGAAAATTAGTAAGTCGCAATACAGCCATTGCCATCGTCATCGCCAATATGATAGGGGCGGGTGTATTTACCAGTTTAGGCTATCAGGCTGCAACTATTCAATCTACATTTCCTCTCTTGATGCTTTGGCTAGTAGGAGGCATTGTAGCTCTTTGTGGTGCTTTGAGTTATGGAGAGTTGGCTGGGATGATGCCTCGCTCAGGTGGTGAGTATAATTATTTGTCCAAGATTTATCACCCTGCTTTTGGTTTTTTATCGGGTTGGATTTCGGCTACTGTAGGCTTTGCGGCACCCGTAGCTTTGGCGGCTATGGCACTCGGACGATATGCAGGGAGTGTGATTATGCCTGAAAACCCTTCACAGGTTGCTCTTTTCATTGGAATAGGTGTAGTGTTGTTGGTTACTGCCATTCATAGTTATGATGTGCAGTATGGTAGTATGTTTCAAAAAGTCTCTACTGCCGTAAAAGTCATTCTGATTATAGGCTTTCTTATAGGTGGTTTTTTTCTGACACCTCAGCCACAAACTGTTAATCTACTTCCGCAAGCAGGTGATTGGGATTTGGTATTTAGTCCTGCTTTTGCTGTTTCACTGGCTTTCGTATCTTTTGCTTATTCGGGCTGGAATGCTTCTGCCTACCTTGCCAATGAAATCAAAAACCCTCGCCTGAATGTACCTATCTCTCTTTTCTTAGGTACTATGATAGTGATGGTTGCTTATTTATTGCTCAATTATGTGTTCTTGTTTACACTTAGCCCAGAGGCTTATGGATCTGCTCAAGCCCAAGATTTTGGAACTCCTCTAGAAGTAGGGTATCTCTCTGCCAATGTATTTTTGGGAGGTCTAGGCGGTAAGATTATGGCAGGGATGATTGCACTTTTATTGATTTCGTCTATTAGTGCAATGATTTTTGCAGGGCCAAGAGTTACTCAAGTGATGGGAGAAGATTTGTCTATTCTCAATTTTTTTGCACATACCAATTCTAAAGAAATTCCTGTAAGAGCTATTTTACTACAATCTACGATTTCTATTATACTAATTACGACGGCTTCTTTTGATGCCATCTTATATGCTATTGCTTTTACTTTAGATATTTTTACTTTTTCTACGGTGCTAGGAGTAATCGTAATGCGTATTCGCAAGCCTAACGAGCCTCGCCCCTATCGCACTTTTGCCTACCCCCTCACTCCTTTGATTTTCTTGGGAGCAACTGGCTGGACAATGTACTTTCTGTTTACACAGCGTACTACAGAATCATTAGTTGCTTTAGGCGTAATTTCTCTGGGAATTGTAATTTATTTCTTGGGAAAACCTACGATAAAAGAATCTACAGTGAGTGAAGGTGAGTTTTAATAAGTGATGAGTTATCTTAGTAAAATGCTGATAACCAGATTTTTATACCAATATAAAAATGCAACACAAGTAATTTGAGGTGATATTCCAAGTTTTGATGTTTAAGCCTTTCAGGCTATTTGTGTTACACAATATAAATAACAGATTTCAAAATGAAAGCCTTAATAAGACGTGGCACTTTTTGAAAAAGTACCATGTCTATCAATCTTGGATTCAATAAATATATGCAACGGTGAATAGAGAGATTAAGAGCTAATTTAGAAAATTACTTTTTCCCTCCCCTAATATTAGGCAAAGCCACCACTACCAAGACCAAAGCTGCTGTTACGAGTTTGAGTAGATTAGGCGAAACACCTAATGCCAAACTCATCGCAAGAATCAGACGAAATGCGATAGTACCGAATATTACTCCCAATAAGCGAGATTGAATGCTTCTAAACCCTAGCCAGTTGCTGAGTGTTTCGCCTATCATCACCGAGCCTAAACCAATAATCACAATCCCAATACCCATGTTAATATCTGCAAAACCTTGGTACTGCACTATCAGAAAACCACTCAAAGCTGTGAGTGCATTGGCTAGACCTAGCCCGATAATTTTCATCCTGTCAGTATTGACTCCGTTGGCACGAATCATCGTTTCCGAATTACCTGTTGCTCGCATCGCTAGTCCAAAATCAGTCCGTAATAAATAACCCAGTACCAACCAAATCAAGCCTATCAAAACTGAAAGCATAAGCAAAGGCGAGAAAACAGCTCCCAAAGAATCTTCAAAAATATACAAGAGATTGGATACATGTATTAATGGAAGATTAGATTTCCCCATCATCTCTAGGTTGATAGAATAGAGAGCAGTCATGACCAAAATACCAGCCAATAAAGCATTGATATTCAGCTTAGTATGAATCAGACCCGTAGCGACTCCTGCCAATACTCCTGCACCCAAAACAGCCACAGCAATCACAGGCAAAGGCACAGCATTGAGCAATAAAATAGCCGTCAAAGCCCCACCAAGTGTGTAGCTCCCATCTGTAGTGATGTCTGGAATATCAAAAATTCGCATAGAGATAAAAATCCCTAAGCCCATCGCTGCATAGCCTAAGCCTAGCATCAAGGCTGCCAAGTAGAAGCTATTAAAAGGATTATTACTACTATCTTGATTGTTGGTTTTGGCTTTGACTTGTGATTCACCTATTTTTTTGAAAGTGCTGTCTATTTTTACCTTGAACTGTTTGGCTATCTCAGGATTATAGATTTTTTTATGAAACTGCGTAAGGGCAAGTTTAGGCAAGCCTTTTTGGGGGTTTTCTAAGTAAGTGGCAGCCTGCTCGCCTGCTTGGTAGCCCCACATATACATATCAGCTCCATAGGCTGCTAGAGATCCTCTTTCTACCAATCCTTCTTCACTCGTAAATATAGGCACATTGGCTTGCTGACAGGCTTTAAAAATCACTTCAAAAGAAGAGAAAACAACATTGTCTGGCATCGCAAAAAAAGCATCTATGCCTTCATTGAGCAATGACTCCACGACTAGCTGCGTATCTGAGGAGTTACTGACAGGCAAAGCAACTAACTCTAAGCCCAATTCTTTGGTTTTTTTGGCAATAACTTTATAGGCATTCTGAGATTGGGGTTCACCTTGATTATAGATAACACCTAATTTTTTGGCTTTAGGACGCAATTCACGCACCATCCCGACAGAAGTAGCAATATAGTCTAGGTTATCATAAGTCCCAAACAAATTTTTAGGAGCATTGCCTTGGTCATCTCTTAGACCGACTAGACTCGGGTCAGGCCCCACCATCATACAGACTGGCACTTTAGATGTTCTCTGCAAAGCCGCAATCATAGACCCTGTAGGGCAAGCCGCAATCAGAGCGACCTCTTGAGAGATGAGGTAATCTGTACTTTGCACCAATGTAGGAATATCTCCCTGAGCATTTCTATAAATCACTTTGAGGGTTTTGTTTTTTTCACTCCATCCCCTTTTACTCAAAGCATCCAAAAAACCATCCCTAGCTTGTGAGATAGTAGCATCTTCAAAAGCATCTAAAAAGCCAATAACTTTGACCTCCTTATTTTGAGGCTGACAAGCCAATAAACTTGCAAAAAACAACAAAGCTATGTAGTAAATACGCATTTTATTTCTTTGATTATTAGCTTGTAATTTAGTAAAGGATTGGGAATATGAGAAATAGAGCTTAGATAATTTGAGTGAAATCGTAAACTGATAATAGATTAAGGAAGGTATGAATTATAAGTGATGACAGCAATTCTCATTTTAGGTCTATTTTTTTTGCTACCAAAAACCTGTGAGGTTTTATTTATAAATGTTTAGTTATCAATACCTTGAATCTCACAGGTTTGACATTTTAAACAATTCTCATTTTATGAAAATAATTTAGTTTTAAAGAATTTCACCGAATTTTATTCACGTGAAAGCACTTTTTTAAATTTTTATCTTTATGAAAATGTAACAAAAAAAATAAAAATCCAAAGTGAGAATTTCTGAAATGATGAGTTATAAGCTTGTAATAATCTGATAATGAGTTTTTTACTTAGACTAAATCGGAAAATTATTCTGGTGCTGTTACTAAGGTGAAAATAATTTCAACTTTTTAACCTCTCCTTAAACATTTAAAGCCTCAAAAGTCAAGTATAAAAAACTAAACACTCCTAAACTGTTTCCATGTAAAACTCAACTAAACTAAATAACAAATGAATACTCCAGATTTTAGCAATTTGAAAGCAATGTATATTAATTGTACTTTGAAAAAATCACCTGACACAAGTCACACTGGCACTCTGATGGATGTCTCTAAAAATATAATGAAAAAAGAGAAAGTCAGTGTTGATGAGATTCGCTTAATAGACCATAAGGTAGCTAGTGGAATTTATCCAGATATGACAGAACACGGATGGGAAGTTGATGAGTGGCCTGAACTTTTTGAAAGAATTATTGGCTCAGATATTCTCATAGTAGGTACACCTATTTGGCTCGGAGAAAAGTCTTCCATCGCCCAAAAACTTATTGAAAGATTGTATGCAATGAGTGCAAAAACCAATGATAAGGAGCAGTATCTTTTTTATGGAAAGGTAGGTGGATGTATGATTACTGGCAATGAAGATGGTGTTAAACACTGTGCAATGGGGATTTTGTATTCACTCCAGCATGTAGGATATTCTATACCTCCCCAAGCAGATTGTGGGTGGATTGGAGAGGTAGGGCCAGGGGCTAGCTATGGTGATACAGAGTGGAAAGGAGAAAAAATTAGTCCACCAGCTGGTTTTGGTTCTAATTTTACCAATAAAAATTTAACCTTTATGACTTATAATCTTTTACACCTTGCTTCTATGTTAAAAAAACAAGATGGCTACCCGAACTATGGTAACTCTGGAAAAGAATGGAATAATGGAACTCACTGGTCATTTGAGAATCCTGAGTATCGCTCTTGAAGTTTAAGGGAATCAATGAGTATGGGGAGTTTATTTGAGGTGTTTATCATCTAAACATATCTTCTTTCTAGTTAGTATCTTGAGTTTTTGTATTTTCTTTTTCTACATCAAATGCTCTAGTTTGTACGATTGATTTTGCTAGTAACTCTATAACAGGGACTGAGGCTTACAAAAACTCTGCTATTGAAATTGGCTCAAGAGTCATAATGCCCTTTACAAGTGATGATGGTGAAGGTTTGGTTAGTGATTACTTTATAAATTAGTCTATGTTCTTGGTCTATGCGTCTTGACCAATACCCTTGTAAATCATTTTTCAATCCTTCAGGTTTTCCTAGACCATCAAAAGGGCTTACTAAAATTGAATCAAGTAATTCTATGATTCTTTTGAAAATGCCTTCATCTTTTTCCCAAAAAGTAATATCTTCTATCGCTTGTGTACTAAATTCAAATGAACTTGTGTAATGTTCAAATAATTCTTTTGCATTTTGGGGTTTAAAATTTGACCTAAACCATTGTTTGAGGGTTTCTGCATTATCTGCACAATCAACAGAAATGATACTTTTAATCTCTTGGTTGCCTAGTTTGAGGAATTGAATATTAGTCCTGTCTTTGGTTACTGAATCATTGTACCAATTTATTAGTAATACAAATTCTTCTCCATCATCTTTTGAGTGTGCTGCTGCCGAAAGCATACTATCTTGTGGAATTATTTCCATACAATATGTATTCATATTAGGATGTAGAAAAGTATTTACTGTTTGAGATTGTTTCCAATTTTTAGCATTTAACACACTAAATAAACGATTTATAATTTCTTCTTCTAAGTCTTCTTTGAGTTTACTTTCTAACATCACCTTTACCTCGTCGATAAAGTCTAGAATTTACTCTTTATCTACAAATACTTTCTTTTTGATTCTTTTTTTGTCTGCAAGTATTTTGAGTAACTCCATAAAGTTAGCAATCCCTTTCATCAAATCCTCTTCAGTAGGATATATCTCTTGGTATGCTTGACTTATTTGATTGATAAATATTTTCATGGTCTATTTACTCTTTAGGCTGAACAGAATATCAAAATCATTACTTCTTTGGTCAAAGAATCCTTCATGCCAATCAGAAATACCACCATCTTCCTCTATGATTACTTGCTCAAAGTAATTGTTTTCGGCTAGATTGGTGAAATAAAGTACATTTATATCTTCGTGATTAACTTCGTATTCATCTAATACTACTGCTACACGCAGGGCATTGAGTACGTGTTCGCTATGAGATTCTAAAAACACTTGTACTCCAGTACTTGCTACTTTTGCCAAAAATTTAGTAAGTGCAGATTGTGCCTTAGGGTGTAGATGTGCTTCTGGGTTTTCTATGATTAGAATTTCTCCTTCTTTTGCTATCAAACCTGATACAATGATGGGTAAAATGTAAGAAAATCCAAACCCAACATTGCTAGGCTTAAAGGCTTGCTCTTGTTGCTCGCCTATCAAGAAATCAAGTGTGATAATATAATCATTGGCTTTGTCTTCGGGCTTGATATTGATATTAGAAGTATCTAAAATCTGACTGAGCCATTTACCTGTTTGCTCCTTTAAAGTATAAGCATCTTGCCCAATACGTAGCTTTTCGTGTATTTGGTATTCTTCTTTGTAAGCTAAGACATTGAGTGTTTTCTCCCCTCTTTTACCTGTTTCTATAAAATTATCAAGGTTAAACTTTTCATAAAACTTCTGAGGTCCAATTCTATCTGCTGATACATAGTGCATGTTTCTGAAATGACTAAACAGCTTCGAAACAGGTTTTTTCTCATCTTTACTTAGCCCTAGATTATGAACAAAAAACCGCTGCAAAGCACCAATACTACCAGGAAGAATTATATTTCTATCTTCTCCTATCCAATGTTCTTCATAAGCCTCGTCTTTTGATTGAATTATAACTTTTTCAGACGTGAATCCTTCTCTATTGAAAAATGGTGGAGTGGATTGCATACTGACTTGATTGATTTTTAATACTTTATCATCTTCATCTTTCCCCAAGATATAGGATAATTCGGCATGTGCATCTTCTTTACCTTGTAAACTAAGGCTGATTTCTATGGGAGTTTCTTGTGGATTATTGAAATGTTTTATGTCTGAAAATGTCCCTAAATCAAGGTAATCTCCATTTAAAATAATATGGTTCGTATTCTCACGGTAAAGCACTGATTGTTTAAGTAATATCAGTGTTTGTAAAAGTGTTGATTTACCTCGCCCGTTGATGCCTGTCAGTAAATTTATTTTTTTGAGTGGGAAAGTAGTTTCTGTTTGAAATATTTTGAAGTTGGAGAGTTTGAGTTGAGTTAGCATAGATTTATCTTATTTATAGATTTCCTAATATTTTTTGTGTGAGTTCAAAGCGTGTATGTACTTTTGCTTTAGAGCTTGTAGAGCTTTTTACAGCATTTAGATACTCTTTATTCTCAATAAGCATAGTAAAATTTTCAATGATTTTGGCTTTATTTTGAATCAAAAACACCTCAGATTTTTTTGCGAAAAAGAAACTTACTGTTTCAAAAACTGCACTGTTGATTTTACTTCTTTTGCCTTTACTATTTTTTAATCTAAAATTATCTTCACCAAAGAAATCAGATGTTAGCCGCATCACACGCAAAAAATTAGTTTTTAATAGCTGTATTTCTTCTTCTGCTAAGTTATTTAATCTACGCATGGTTTCTTCTAAGAATTTGCCCCAATTTTCCTGATAATCTGTTTGATAATCAAATACTTGAAAAGCAAAATAACGCAGTATTAACTCTCGGTCTTTCATCCTTTTAGCATCTACTCCTTCACTGATAGCAGTTACAAATATTGAGTTTTCTGCTAGTTCTTTTAAGAGTTTAGTAGATTTACCTTGTAAAATAGCATTTCTAATTTCTTGTAACTCCAATTTTGTACCTCCAGTATTGATTCTTTTGAATAAATCATAAACAACCTCTGTAGGATTAGAGGGTTTTAATATGTAGATTAAGATTTTTTTTTCTTGAAACTTAGCTTTTAAGGGAAGTGGTAGAGTGTCGTAATCTAAGCCTTCTATAGATTTCATTTGTTCTAAATCTTTTAGCTTAAATCTATTCTGCATAAAATCAATCAAAGCACTTGTTCTTTGAAAGCCATCAATAACCACCCAACTGCCATTTTTTTGCTGATTGAGATAAAGAGGTGCGATAGGATAACCCAAAAGAATTGATTCTACGAAGGCAGATTTTTTTTGTCTTTTCCCCAAATTTTATTCCGCTGAAAATCAGGATTAAGAATAAGCTGTGATTTATCATATCTTTCAAGATATTCTACAATCTTTAATTTTTCTTCAAAAAAACTGATTTCTTTGACTTCATTTTCATAAGCCCACATTGAATCACTCATATATTTGTTTTTTTTCTTTGTTGCTTTCAAGAAAAATAGATGCCTAAATCTCACACAATCAGCAATACAAATATACTCATTATCAGATTGAATGATATACATAATAGAATAAATAGAATGTTTTTAACACCTATTTACCCTATTATAAAGTCGTTCTTTTCTTGATTTTACCCCAAAATCTCTCCCAAACTATTCCCATACAAATCTTGAGCCTTGGCACTTGTAATCAAAGTTTCGCCTTTGACTTTAAAATCTTGTGCAGTTACTAGACCCAAAGCAGCATAAGGGAAATCGGCTTTCTCCATAAAATCTTCAAAGGCTTCTTTGTTTTCGGGCTTGATAGATACTACTACTCGGCTGCCACTCTCCCCAAATAGATAGACATCTTGGCGAAGGTGAGGAAAGCTTTTAATCTCAAAACCCAAGCCACGAGGCAAGGCAGATTCAGCCAAAGCAATCAATAAACCTCCTTCGGCTATGTCGTGTGCAGACTGCAAATGCCCTCCTCTGATGAGTCCTTTGATGGTTTTTTGGAGTTCGGCTTCTTGATCTAGGTCAAAAGCAGGGGCAGTTGAGTTTTTGATTTGATGATAATTATAGACATATTCTGAGCAAGCTAAGTCGTCTTTGGCTTCTCCGATAAGATAAATCAAATCACCTTCTTGCTTAAAATCTAAGGTCATTTGGTGTGCAGGATTTTCCAAAAGCCCCAACATCCCGATGGTAGGCGTAGGAAAAACGGAATTGCTGACATTTCCACCATCTTTGCTGACAGAAGAAGATTGATTATAAAAACTCACATTTCCTCCTGTTACAGGAGTTTCTAGTTTTTCACAGGCTTTGATAATGCCTTGGATGCTTCCCACAAATTGCCAATATTCTTCTGGATTGTAAGGGTTGCCAAAGTTAAGGTTATTGGTAATGGCTACTGGCTCGCCTCCTGCACAGACTACATTGCGTGCTGACTCGCATACTGCCATCATTGCCCCTACTTCGGGGTCTGCATGTACATAGCGACCATTACAATCTACGCTTATCACGATGGCTTTTTCGGCTTTGCCACCTTGCGGAGGTTTTACCCAAACTACGGCTGCATCTGCGGGTCGGTTGGTGGTAGCATTGGCTGTGCCTACCATAGAATCATATTGCTCATAGACCCAACGGCGTGAGCAGATATTAGGATGGCTTAATAAATAAGCTACTATTTTTTGATATTCAGCAGTATCTTTTGGCTCAGGAACATCACTGGTTTTAAACTTTTTAAATTCTTGGTAATAAGCAGGTTCTGTATATTCACGATGATACACAGGTGCTCCTCCTCCCAATACGAGTGAATCGGCAGGCATTTGTGCAGCTAGTTCTCCATTTTGGTAAAAATCAAGGTTTTCGCCTTTGGTTACTTCTCCAATCTGTACGCAGTTCAAATCCCATTTTTCAAATATATCTAAGATGGTTTTCTCTTTTCCTTTTTCAGCTACTACGAGCATACGTTCTTGTGATTCTGAAAGAAGAATCTCCCAAGCAGTCATGTTGGCTTGTCTGAGAGGCACTTTGTCTAAATCTATGGTCATTCCGTGTTCTCCTTTGGCACTCATCTCAGCCGTAGAGCATATAATCCCTGCTGCTCCCATATCTTGCACGCCTATCACACAGCCCGAATTAATGACTTCAAGCGTAGCTTCTAGCAAGAGTTTTTCTTGGAAAGGATCACCTACTTGCACCGCAGGCAAATCATCCATAGAAGTTTCGGTTAAATCTTTGGAAGCAAAGGCTGCTCCGTGAATACCATCTTTGCCCGTGGCAGAACCGACAATAAACACAGGATTGCCCACTCCATACGAGATAGCACTGGCTGTTTTACCTACTTCTACGATGCCTGCTGAGAAGGCATTGACTAGAGGATTGGTATTATAACATTCATCAAACATCAGTTCACCAGCTACTGTAGGCACTCCAAAGGCATTTCCATAATCGCCGATTCCTTTCACTACGCCTTTGATGAGGTGTTGCGTGTGTTTGAGCTTAGGGTCTCCAAATCTAAGTGTGTTCATTTGAGCAATTGGGCGAGCTCCCATCGTGAAAATATCACGGTTAATGCCTCCTACTCCTGTGGCTGCTCCCTGATAAGGCTCTAAGGCAGAGGGGTGATTGTGAGATTCTATTTTGAAGGCACAAGCTAAGCCATTTCCTATATCTACCAATCCTGCGTTTTCTTCTCCTGCTTCGGCAAGTATTCTAGGAGAAGTCTTAGGAAGTTTTTTGAGCCAAACAATGGAGTTTTTATAAGAGCAATGCTCAGACCACATCACTGCATACGCACTCAATTCATTAAAATTGGGAGTACGTCCGAGTATATTTTGGATTTTTTCAAACTCTCCATCAAGCAGTCCTAATTTTTTGGCAGTTTCTACAGTAGGGGTCATGGGTTTTTGATTTGCGTTTATAATTCTAAGGCAAAGTTAATAAGGATTAGGAATTGATAAATAAAAATTTAGCTAAATTTGAAATCTTACGCTAAACTAGGGGTGAGAGTGATTTTGATGAGATACTTTTGGGAACGATAGTGGAGATGCTTGAAGTTTAATAAAGTGTTTTGTCCAAATTCAACTAATCGCACGTGAGGACACAGGCAATGGCGAAGAAAACATCGCTACAACACCGTTGTCAAGGTCTTATTTTTTTCAAAAATAGACCATTAACAAGGTGAAAATTATGCTTACAAATAAGGATTAGCTGGTAAAGGTAGAATCTTATATCCTTCTTTTTTTAGATTGTGTATCATATCCGAATCAGGCATTTCTTTGAAAATAACTGCATACAAGTGATTGTAAGGCACTAAGCCAATTTTGCTTAGTTGGTTTTTTCGTTTTATTTTTTGGGCAGTTTCTCTCATAAGAGACTGATTGGTAGGCACTTCTTGCATTCTAGCATCTTGCCCATCTCCCGTAGGAAAGTTTACACCTTTGAAAGCAATGCAAGGCAAACCTATTCCCATAGCTATTTTTTCTACTTCTCTTTCAGAAAGTTTGAATACATAATTACCTACTTCTTCAAAAGAAAAGCGATTTTTCCAGACTTTATTGATAAGCAAGGGATCAAATCGGTCTAATGTGTTCTTGATGAAAAGCATGGCAGGCATTTTAGCCAGAATATCTATAGGCTCTATCAAAATCACTGCTTTTTTGGCGACTCTTATCATCTCATACAAGCCTAAAAACGCTCTTGGAAAATGATGATATGCTTCTTTACAAAAAACATAATCAAATTCATTTTCTGCAATGTCAAGCTTTTCCACATTGAGTTTACGGTAGTTTTGGATAAGATTCGCTTCGTTAGCCACTTTCAAAAAAGTATCAGAAATATCAGAAGCCAATACTTCCTGCCCTTGATTTTCTAAAAAATTAGCTTCTAAGCCATTGTAATCTCCTATGGTGAGCCATTTATTTTTTTGGTTCAGAAAAGGATGAATCTGAAGCAGTGCCTGTAATACCAATTGATATTGGGCACAGTCTTGATTTTTGATATGAAAAAGTCTTTTTTCAGCCTCGTGTTCTAGGGCCTGTAAGTGCTTTTCGTGTGCTTGGTGGCTTAGTGAAGCTCCATTGCTTGTGTTTTGATTCATTTAAACTTTTTTGATAAAACGAATAATCTCTACCAAATTATCGATAAACTTACCATCTTCACTTAGCTGTGCTACGGCATGCTGTGTTTCTTTGGCGATTCGCTCGTGTTCTTTTTGATTATCTTGTGTAAGTTGTTGCAAAGATACTTGCAAAGATTGTATTTGAGAGCGGTTTACTTTGGCATTTTGATTGGTGGTGCTTCTCCAAGAGGTATGCTCATTTCCATTGAGTAACTCTGTAAGTGCTTCTACTTTCAATTTTACTTCTTCTAGATTTTGATAAATAGTGGCTACATCATCACGAGGATATTGGATTTCTTGACGAATACTAGAAAGCCTTTCAGAAATATACTCATACGCCCTCACTGAAGGACGAAGCAAAGTAAGCAAAATAGCAGCTACTGAGCCATAATAACCCACTACACTAATCTGAGCATAAGCCAACCAATACAGCATAGCTGCTGAGACGATATGCAGGGTCAATGCTCCTATCAAAGACCAAGAGGCTAATTTACGAACATAACCAAGATTACTTTGATCAAATGCTATTTGCTTGTCTTTTGAGATTTTGGCTTGCAGAAGTACTTCTTTAGCTTCAAAATGAATATTCCAAGGCACTACCACGACAGTCATCAGCCATATAAATATACCTACTCCTATCACCCAATCTAAGAAACTGCCTACTGGCATTCCTATCCATTTTAAAATCCCGAAGGTAATCAGGGCAAGTATGATTACACCTGAAGCAAAACTAAAGACGGATGAATTCGGGATACTTGACCTACTCATATATTTTATTTTATTAAAAGCTTACTATTGTACCTGTGCCTAGTTCATTTTTGACTCGGTTAATCTCTTCAGCAGAGATTTTGTTTCCATCTAATCGGAGTGTTTTTAAGTTTTTTAACAAAGAGAGATTACTTGGAAGTCTGGTGATTTGATTTTCTGATAAATCTAGCACTTCTAAGTAGATGAGTGAAGTAAGCCAAGACGGAAACTCTTTAAGTTGATTCTGTGCAAGATTTAGCTCTTTCATTTTGCGGAGTTGCCCTACGCTATTAGGCAAAGAAGCCAACTGATTTCTTTGTAAATTAAGCCTTTCTAAATTTACGAGAGTCCCAATTTGCTCAGGCACTTCGGTTAGCCCATTTTGCTTGAGTTCTAATACTTTTAATTTTTTAAAACTATAAATGAATGCAGGAATCATTTTCAGACGATTTACATTCAGAATCAATGTTTCTAAATTTGCTAGATTCAATAAACTTTCTGGAAGTTTGGTCAGCATATTTCCTTCTATATTCAGAAGCCTTAGTTTGCTTAGTTGTGATAGTTCGGCAGGGATAGTGCCTTGTCTCATCAAGCCTAGATTAAGACTAAGATTGAGCTCTTCTAAATTGGGGATTTCAGAAATGACTACTGGCACTACCTTAAACTTATTATTTTGAAGGTTTAATTTTTGAAGGTTTTTGAGTTGTGCCATTCCTTTGGGCAGTGTTTCTAGGTTATTATTTTTCAAATCTAAGATTTGCAAGTTTTGCAAGGTAGCGATTTGATTATCAAACTCTACTAAGCCTGAGCCTCCCATATAAAGAGCCTGTAGATGGATAAGTTTATCTATTTTAGGAGGAAGATTAGAAAAGCCTACTTGTGGAAAATCTATGATATAAACACTATCTGCTTTGAGCAAGGCGGATTCCATATTATAATAAATCACCTGACGGCTTAATTCCTCCGCAGTTAGAGGTTTTCTAACTTTTCCGAGTGAGTCAGCTGCTATGATGGTAGTAGTAGTAGAAGGAGTAGCTGTAGTAGAAAGCGTTTCAGCTTCTTTGTCTTTTTTATTTTTCTGAGCCATCACCAAGCCCACACTCAAAAAACCTATTAGCAATAAGGACAGATATTTTTTCATAAAAAATTACTTCAAATGATTAATAAATTTATAAGTACTGATAGGTAAAGTACGCACCTATTTAGTAAAGGGTTTTTAATTTAAACGCCTATTCAGCAAATAGATTTTGTGTACCGCCTCTATAAGTTATGCCTAGATGATTATAAGCGAGTTCTGTAGCTTCTCTGCCTCTTGAAGTTCTTTTGATAAAACCCTCCTTAATCAGAAAAGGCTCATAGACTTCTTCTATCGTTTCAGCCTCTTCGCCACAGGCAGTAGCTATGGTAGAAATCCCTACGGGACCTCCCTTAAATTTCTCGATAATGGTACTTAATATGCGGTTATCCATTTCATCTAAGCCATATTGATCTACTTCGAGGGCATCAAGTGCCATCTTGGCTATAGCAAGAGTAATACGTCCTTTACCCTTCACTTGTGCAAAATCACGTGTACGGCGTAAGAGATTATTGGCTATTCGGGGTGTACCTCTGCTTCGCCCTGCTATCTCAAAGGCTGCCTCTTTGTCTATGGGTGTATCTAAGATGGAGCAAGACCGCTCAATAATAGTAGCTAATAAATCTTTATCATAGTACTCAAGACGTGCATTGATACCGAATCTGGCTCTCAATGGAGCAGTAAGCAAACCTGCTCTTGTGGTAGCTCCTATGAGTGTAAAAGGATTTAGGCCTATCTGAATGGAGCGAGCATTGGCACCACTATCTAGCATAATATCTATCTTATAATCTTCCATGGCAGAGTAGAGATACTCTTCTACTATGGGATTTAGGCGATGGATTTCATCAATAAACAAGACATCATTGGCTTCTAGATTAGTCAAAAGCCCTGCTAAATCACTTGGCTTATCCATCACAGGGCCTGAGGTCGTCTTCATATCTGCTCCTAATTCATTGGCGATAATATTAGAAAGAGTTGTTTTTCCTAATCCAGGAGGGCCGTGAAGAAGTACATGGTCTAGTGCCTCTCCCCTATTCTTGGCTGCTTGTACAAATACCTTTAAGTTTGCAATGATTTTTTCTTGCCCACTAAAATCTTCAAAACTCAAAGGACGAAGTGCCTTTTCTATGACCCGCTCTGCATCGGAGAGTTTATCAGCATCTCCACTAAGGTATTCTTTCATTCCAATTTATGAGGTTAAGTATTTTGATTGATTAAAAGTAAGCTAAAAACTTAATAAAAAAAGCCAAAACATCAGAGGAAGGTTTGGCTTCTTATTATTAAAGATTAAAATTACAGTATTATTGGGATTTTATGAAATACTTTTTATGATTTTATCAAAATCTTCTGAGCCAAGAGGTTTGATAAGGTACTCTTTGATGAGAGGATAATTTTCGGCTTTTTCTTTATCTCTTTTTACTACAGAAGAGGTAATCATAAAAACTGTACTATTTATTTTTTTCTCTTCCAAAAATTCTAAAAACTCCCAACCACTAATCTCAGGCATATTGATATCCAATAAAATAAGATTGGGGGGATTTACTTCACTTTTATAAAATGACATAGCTTCATCGGCTGTTTCAAAAACAATCACTTCTAATGATTTATCTTTTTTGCTAAGTTCTTTTTTTAAAATAAGATTATTGATAGGGTCATCATCAATCAAT
>JBBRUH010000028.1:0-21056 GCA_038248005.1 Cytophagales bacterium
AACTATTCACATAAATAATTGTACTATACAAATATTATTTAATTATAAACTAAACAATATTAAAAATTTGAATACTGAAGGATTATATGACCCTAGTTTTGAACATGATGCTTGCGGAATCGGATTTATTGCAAATATCAAAGGACGCAAATCTCACCAGATTATTGAAGATGCTATTCACATGCTTACACGCATGGATCATAGAGGTGCTTGTGGTTGCGAAGTAAATACAGGGGATGGAGCTGGTATTTTGATACAGATGCCTCATGAATTTTTTTTAGATGAATGTACTAAACTAGGAATGACCTTGCCTCCTTATGGAGAATATGGTGTAGGAATGGTTTTTTTTCCAAGAGACCCAGAACTCAGAGCAGAGTGCCGTACCATTCTTGACAGAAAAATAAAACAACTCAGTTTAGAGCTTATTGGCTATCGTGAAGTACCTACTAATAATGACGGCATAGGAGAAAGTGCTTTGGCAGTAGAGCCTGTGATGGAGCAGGTTTTTATAAAATTACCTTACAAAGTATCAGACCCTAATGATTTTGAGCGTAAGCTTTTCGTCTTGCGTAACTATGCCACTAGAGTAATTAATGAAAGTGTACAAGGAGTCAAAGGAAGTTTTTATTTTGCATCTCTTTCTTATAAGACCATTATCTACAAAGGGCAGTTGACTACAGGTCAAGTTCGTCCTTACTTTTCAGATTTGCACAATGAAAACGTAGTTTCTGCATTGGCAGTCATTCACTCACGTTTTTCTACCAATACTTTTCCATCTTGGAAACTTGCACAGCCTTTTCGTTACATCGCTCATAATGGCGAAATCAATACAGTAAGGGGCAATGTCAATTGGTTTCAGGCTTCTGAAACTGAGTTTGAGTCAGAGTTCTTTACCAAGGAAGAATTGGATATGATTATTCCTGTCTGTGGCTCATCTCAGTCAGACTCGGCCAACCTAGACAACGTAATAGAAATGCTCGTTTTGAGTGGTCGCTCACTTCCCCATGTGATGATGATGCTTATCCCTGAAGCTTGGGATGGCAATGAGCAAATGGAGAAGATGCGTAAGGAATTTTATGAATACCATGCTTCACTTATGGAGCCATGGGATGGCCCTGCTTCTATTACTTTTACAGATGGCAAAATTGTAGGAGCTACACTAGACCGAAATGGCTTGCGTCCTTCTAGGTATTGTGTAACCAATGATGACCGTGTGATTATGGCATCAGAGGCAGGTGTATTAGACATAGACCAATCTACGATTATCTCTAAGGGTCGCTTGCAGCCAGGCAGAATGTTTATAGTGGACATGGAGCAAGGAAAAATCTTAAGTGATGAAGAAGTAAAAGATAGAATTTGTGCTCAACAACCTTATGGTACTTGGCTCAAAGACAATAAAATCCGACTTAGAGATGTCTTAAAACCAGCCAGTAGATTCCGTCCTTTGAGCAATAAAAACTTACTAAAAAGACAAATAGAAGCAGGTTATACTTCTGAAGATTTAAAATATATCATAGGACCGATGGCTTTGTCAGGCAAAGAGTCTTTAGGTTCTATGGGATTAGATACACCTTTGGCAGTTCTTTCTGACCAAAGTCAGCATCTTGCCAATTATTTTAAGCAGTTATTTGCTCAAGTAACCAATCCACCGATTGATCCTATCAGAGAGAGAAGCGTAATGTCTTTGATTTCTTATGTAGGTGTGAAGCAAAATCTATTGGTTGAGACTCCCAAACATTGTCATACTTTAGAGCTGCCTCAGCCTGTATTGAGCAATGAAGATTTGGAGCGAATCAGGTATATAGACCATAAGGGTTTTCAGACCAAAACAATTTTTACTTATTTCAGAGCAGACCCTAAACCTGGGATGATTGAAAGAGGATTAAAACGCATCTGCCAATATGCAGAAGATGCAGTAGAAGATGGTTTTTCTATCATTATTCTCTCAGATAGAACCTCAGACAGTAGCCATGCACAGATTCCTTCCTTGCTGGCAATGTCAGCAGTGCATCACCACTTGATTAATAAAGGACTTAGAGATAATATAGGGCTGATTATGGAAACGGCTGATGTATGGGAATCACATCATTTCGCTACCTTGATAGGCTATGGTGCTTCTGGAGTTAATCCATACCTTGCTCTTGAGTCTATAGCTTATCAAAAAAGAAAAGGTATCCTAGAAACAGTATTTACTGAAGAAGAACTTCAAAAGAATTATATTAAAGCAGTAGGCAAGGAATTGCTGAAGATTTTTGCTAAAATGGGTATTTCTACCTTGCAGTCTTACCAAGGTGCACAGATATTTGAAGCATTGGGGATAGACAAAGAAGTAGTAGATAAATATTTCTCAGGAACTGTCTCACGCATAGGAGGTCTAAAACTAGATGATATTGCCAGAGAAGTGCTTATTCGCCATCAAATGTCTTATCCTACTAAGCCAGATCCAAAATTACGATTAGAGGTTGGAGGTGTTTATCAATGGAAGCAAAGAGGTGAACAACATATCTTTAATCCTCAGACCATTCACTTACTCCAAGAATCAACGAAGAGAGAAGATTATCAATTATTTAAAAAATATACTCGTCTCATAGATGACCAAACTCAAAAAGCATTCACTTTGCGTGGGATGTTTAAATTCAAATCAGGCAAACCCATTCCTATTGATGAGGTAGAGCCTGCTGAGAATATCTTTAAGCGATTTGCTACTGGTGCAATGTCTTTTGGTTCTATTTCTTGGGAAGCACACACTACTCTTGCGATTGCAATGAACCGAATCGGAGGTAAAAGTAACAGTGGTGAAGGAGGAGAAGACGTTAAACGCTATGAACCCCTAGAAAATGGAGATTCTATGAATTCCTCAATCAAGCAAGTAGCTTCTGGACGTTTTGGGGTCAATAGTTATTATTTAAGCAATGCTACTGAAATTCAGATTAAAATGGCTCAGGGTGCAAAACCAGGCGAAGGTGGTCAGTTACCAGGACATAAAGTAGATGATTGGATTGGAAGAGTGCGTTATTCTACTCCAGGAGTAGGCTTAATCTCACCACCTCCTCACCATGATATTTATTCTATTGAAGATTTAGCCCAGTTAATTTTTGATTTAAAAAATGCCAACCGAGATGCACGTATCAATGTCAAGCTTGTGTCAGAAGCAGGCGTAGGCACAGTAGCCGCAGGGGTAGCCAAGGCACATGCAGATGTAGTGCTTATCTCTGGTCATGATGGTGGCACAGGAGCTTCTCCTTTGAGTTCTATCCGTCATGCAGGGCTTCCTTGGGAGTTAGGGGTAGCAGAAACACACCAAACACTTGTCAAAAACAAACTTCGTAGCCGAATCACAGTCCAGGCAGATGGGCAAATCCGTACAGGAAAAGATTTAGCCATTGCAGCATTATTAGGTGCAGAAGAATGGGGAGTGGCCACAGCAGCCCTCGTTACTACAGGTTGTATTATGATGAGAAAATGCCATTTGAATACCTGCCCTGTAGGAGTAGCCACACAGAGAGAAGAGTTAAGGGCTTTATATACAGGCAAGCCTGAGCATGTGGTTAATCTTTTCAAATTTTTGGCAGAAGAACTAAGAGAGATTATGGCAGAGTTAGGCTTCCGAACTGTCAATGAAATGATAGGACAAAGCGACCGACTAGCCGTCCGAGATAATATTACACACTGGAAACATCAAAATCTTGATTTATCTGCAATTTTATACCGCCCACCAGTAACTTTAGAAGTTGGCTTATTCAAGCAAGAAGAGCAAGACCATGGCATAGAAGATGTGCTCGATTGGAAAATACTAGAGAAAGTTAAATCTTCTTTAGAAAATTTAACTCCTATCAAGGCAGAATTTCAAATTCAAAATACTGATAGAGCAGTAGGAGCTATTCTTTCTCATGAGATTTCTAAAAAACATGGTTTACAGGGGCTTCCGCAGCACACTATTCACCTTAAGTTTAAAGGGACTGCCGGGCAAAGTTTTGCAGCTTTTGCTGCCAAAGGTCTTACTATGGAGATAGAAGGCGATGCCAATGACTATGTAGGCAAAGGACTTTCGGGTGCTAAGCTTATCTTTTATCCTGATAGAACTGCCAAGTTTAAGCCTGCTGAAAATAGCATTATAGGCAATGTGGCTTTTTATGGAGCTACTTCGGGGGAGGCATATATCAGAGGAATGGCAGGCGAGCGATTTGCAGTCCGTAACTCAGGTGTCAAGACCGTAGTAGAAGGCATAGGCGACCATGGCTGTGAATATATGACAGGAGGCTTGGTGATTAATTTAGGAGATACTGGTAGAAACTTTGCCGCTGGAATGAGCGGAGGGGTTGCCTATATTTGGAATAAAAAGGGTGATTTTGAGCAAAAACTTAACCCTGAAATGGTCCAGTTAGAAAAGCTCAACATAGAAGATGAAAATATCATTAGAATGTATGTAGAGAATCATCTTGAATTTACCAACTCTGCACTTGCCCAAGAAATACTTGATAACTGGCAAAGTACTATCCCTCATTTTGTCAAAGTAATGCCGATTGATTTTAAAAGAGCCTTGTCAGAGAAAAATATCACTTTGTTACAGAAGCTAGAGGGAGAAGTAGAGGCAGTGGTTTCTTAGGAATTGAGAAGTTAATAACCTTAACTTCTTAATGGTTAAATAAATAGAAAAAGAAAAAATATAATAATGGGAAAACCAACAGGATTTATAGAATTTAAAAGAGACATACCTACCAAACGAAACGTCAATGATAGGGTAAGAGATTATTTGGAAGTAGAAGAAACACTCTCCAAAGAAAAAGCCGTAGAGCAATCTGCTCGCTGTATGGATTGTGGCGTACCTTTTTGTCACGAAGGTTGTCCACTCGGCAATATTATCCCTGAATTTAATGATGCAGTCTATCAAAAAAACTGGGAGTTGGCTCATGAAATACTTGCCTCTACCAATAACTTTCCAGAATTTACGGGTAGAATTTGCCCTGCTCCTTGTGAATCTTCTTGTGTGCTGGCAATCAACAAACCTGCCGTAGCCATAGAAGCTATTGAACGATTTATTATAGAAAAGGCGTATGAAAAAGGCTATGTCAAAGCCAATCCACCCGAAGTACGAACAGGCAAAACAGTCGCTGTCATTGGCTCAGGCCCTGCTGGATTAGCCGCCGCAGCACAGCTCAACAAGGCAGGACATAACGTAACAGTTTTTGAGCGTGCAGATGCGATTGGTGGTTTACTTAGGTATGGAATCCCTGATTTTAAATTAGAAAAGAAAATCATAGACCGCCGCCTCAAAACAATGAAAGCGGAAGGAATCATTTTTAAAACCAATGCCAATGTAGGGCAAAACATACGCATCAAAGATTTAATGGAAAACTTTGATTCAATCTTACTTTGTGGAGGATCTACCGTACCTAGAGATTTACCCATCAATGGCAGAGAACTTAAGGGAGTTCATTATGCAATGGAGTTTCTGAGCCAGCAAAATAAACGCAATGCCACTAAACCACTCAAAAATGACCATACAGGACGTGGCTATCAGCAAGGTGAAATCTTAGCCACCGATAAAAAAATAGTGGTGATAGGAGGAGGAGATACAGGTTCTGACTGCGTAGGTACTTCTAATAGACAAAAAGCAGCCTTAGTAACACAAATAGAACTCATGCCAATGCCACCAAGTGAGCGTTCAGATAAAACCCCTTGGCCTAACTGGCCTATGATGTTACGCACTTCCTCTTCACACGAAGAAGGCTGCGAGCGTACTTGGTCTATTCTTACCAAAGAATTTATAGGCAATGAAAAAGGCGAACTCACTGGCATCAAACTCGTGGATATAGAGTGGAAAGTAAAAGAAGGTAAAATGGGCTTTGAAGAAGACCCTAGCACAGAGCGAATTATTGAATGTGATTTGGCATTTTTAGCAATGGGTTTCTTGCATCCTGAGCGTGCCGAGATGTTAGAAGAGTTAGGTATCAGCTTAGATGAGCGTGGTAATATCCAAGCACAAAACTACCAAACGCATAACCCCAAAGTATTCGCAGCAGGTGATATGCGCAGAGGGCAGTCACTCGTAGTGTGGGCCATCTCCGAAGGGCGAGAAGCCGCTCGTGAAATAGACTTGCATCTAATGGGTTACACCGAACTTGAAGCAAAATCTGTCTCTAAATTAGATACCCAAAAGCTGGTTTTTGTATAATATCATATTACAGTAGCATTTTCCTGTTGCTCTGATAGGGAAATGCTTTAATATTTTCTATTAAAATATTCCTTACCTTCGATAAAAAAACAATTATGAACTTTTAACTGGCTAAAAAACGAGAATAATATCTCATATCACACTCACTTCTTCTATCCCACTTAGGCGAGCTGCCATTTCAGAGAAAGAACTCCAATAAGAGCCATATACTTTTTGGGTTTTGGCGAGGATATATAAATCTAATACTGCATCTTGTATGCCCCGAGTAGAGTTACGGGAGAGGTTTTTGGGTTTGGTAATGATTTTTTCTGAAAATTTCGCTTTTAGTTTTTGTTCTACGGAGGCATCATCCGTTGCCAGAAAAAACTTAAGTTCTTTATTTTTGGTAATCTCTTGCTCTATTATAGTGATAAACTTAGAAAGCGGGCTGCGTTCTATTGCCATTTTATGATCTCCTCTGCGGATGTGTAATCCATAGGTGTGAACATCAAAATCTTTGGTAAATTGATTGATTTGAGATTGTAATTCAAGTGTGGGTTTAAAAATAGATGCTTCTGCATTCCCTTCATAGAACTCATAAAAAGAACTAATGTATAAATCTTTAGGTGCTTTTAATGTGGATTGCCATTGTACTTTTACTTCTTTGATAAAGCTTTCTTTAAAAAATTTAAAATGCTCAAAGTCATTGTTTTGATGAATATTTTGAGCAATCTTAGCAAAATCATCATTAAAAACGCCTTCTTGATAAGGTTTATTTTGATTTGCTTTAAGCCAAACCTTACCCTCAGGACGGAAAGAGTAAAAATGATTTTGTCTTACTTTTTCATACAAAGAAGGTAAAATAAGGGCAGAGGTTTCTATCACCTTAAAGGTATCCGAAGGCTGAAACAATGCACTAAATGGTGCATTTAATTCTTTCTTTCGCTCCCAAACCACGATGAGTTTTCGATCAGTATCACGGGCTAAATTGAGTGCTGCCAAGATGCTTCTCATTCGGTTGCACAAGCCTCCTAGGGGTTTGATATAAATGCTTAAATGATTGATTTTTTTAAACCATTAAGAAGTGAAGAAAATTAAGTAAGGATAATAGAAAAATGATAGTAAGTTTTTTGTCATCAAGACTTCATAAGTGAGAGATGAGTTATAAATTATGAGTTATGAGTTTGTAATAACTTGATAGTGAGTGTTTTACTAAAGCTAAATATTCACTTTATTTTTAATTTATTACTAAGTTAGTGTACCATCATTTTCCTATCAATAAAATATTAATTCTGTGGATTAGTCGCAAAAACAGTCGCTTCTGTGATAAAACCTCTATCATCCATTTCTAATAAGCTTGCAATCGTATGGGCAATTTCTTCTCCTCGTAGTTTAGTTGCCTTTTCGTTTTCACTGTATGTTTTCTCCATAGAGCCTTGTGCTGTGTGCATATTGGCGATGAAGTCAGTCATTACCTCACTTGGATTGACGAGCATGACCCTAATATTATGCTTTCTAAGTTCATCACGCCAGCTTTCGGTCATTCCTCTGAGTGCAAATTTAGTGGCGTTGTATGGTGAAAGGTTGGCAGCCCCTTTGAGAGCGGCAGTAGAGGCTATATTGATAATATTACCATATTTTTGATTGGTAAAGTATTGGGCAGCTTCTCTAGCACACAATGCTGCTCCTAAGACATTGGTTTGGAAGACTTTTTGAAATTCCTCTGCATCTATTTTCACCACAGGAGCAGCATACCCATATCCAGCATTGTTGATGAGTACATTTAGTCCACCTAGTTTTTCGATAGCAGTTTTGGTCATCTCTATAACTTGGCTTTCTTCACACACATCTGCTTGGATGGCTATTGCCCCGATTTCTTTGGCTGTAGCTTTTAGTTTTTCTAGATTACGTCCTGTGATGGCTACTTTTGCTCCTTTTTGGATAAGTAAACGAGCCGTTTCTGCTCCAATTCCTGAGCTTGCACCCGTAATTAATATTTTTGCTTCTGATAAATTCATAATATTGGTTAATGTAATATAAGTGATGAGTTATCTCAATAAGGTATTGATAATCAGTTTTTTATAATAAGATTAAAGTATAAACTAATTTAGACCATCTATTTATATTGAATGGTCTAAACTATAAACCTTTCTCCTAAAATAAGATTTTTGGGAGAAAGGTTTGATTATAAAAGTTTTTAAAAATGATATTTCTAAGTAATCTCTTCAAAATAGAGTACTCATTTAGTTTTATTAAAGCTCTCACTATCATACTCTTACAGTCTAATAACTAATCTCTTACTTAAATATATCTTAATAAAAAAGAAATTGAAATTCCAACATAGTTTGCTACTCCATAGCCTAGCAAAGCTGAAGCGATTCCCATCGGAATAATCAATGGATTGCCGATAGACCTAGCCACGGGAGCGATAAAAGCAGGCCCATAGATGCCAGCCGTAGAGGTAATCAAAAAAGTATCTACATCTATTCCAAAAATATATGAGAGCATCAAATGAATCAAAATAGAGCCCAACATCACAAAACCCACAAATAATACAATGATAAGTCCTGTGTCCCATATCTTACTAAAATCAGCAATGCTCCCTACAGCCAAGCAAAATACCAATAATAAATAATTACCCATTCCATAGCTTCCCTTGAGTCTGCGTATAGGTCTAAAGAAAGAGGCTATAATTCCCAAAGTACTAATGCTCAAAATCACCGTAATCTCTTGAATCTCATTATGCAATAACTTAGAAATACCCAATGAAATACCTAGAATACCTACTGATAGTAGCAAAGCAATCGCTGAAGAAGGGTATATTTTTTCATCTAACTGATAATCATAACTAGAAGCTTTGGTGAGGGTATTGGGAAGAAGTATTTTAGAAAAAAAAGGCTTTGCAAAACTTAATAAGAAGATAAGCCAAGTTCCTCCAAAAAGTAAATCCGTAGCATTTAAGACAATAAACATTTCAGGAGAGACATCTAGAGAAAGTCCAATAGCAGATAAATTAGGCGTGCCACCCGTATAAACGCCTATCATCATGCTAGATAGTTGCCACACATTGGGTAAAACTTCTTTGAATAAATAAGTAGCAAGGATTGCACTCACTGTAACAGAAAGCACACAAAAGAGAAAGGAAATTAAGATGTTTTTCCCAAGCTTCTGCCATACTTCTAACTGACCATTGAAGAGCAAGAGTGGTAAGAATAACGGAACTACAATCCCTATGACTTGCTTGGAAGTAGTCTCATCTACCTTTATGCCAGGCGAATTAGTTACTAACACGCCTAAAATATAGCAAACCGTAACAACTCCTATCTTTTCTAAAAATGCCCAACGAGTAGCCAGCCAAATAAAGAAGATGGGAGTGATTAATAAAATCAAAACTTGTATCCACATAGAAGTAAAATAAAGACACATGCACGAATTATTGCTTGCAAATGTTTATTATTTAACAAATTATTGAAATATATAGATGTATGATTGTCCTTACTTATGCATCATTCTGCCTCAGTTCTTATCCAAGCAATTATTGCTCTTTGTTAAAAATACACTTACAACAGCCAAGTATTCACAGGCAAATCAAAAGCTACTCGCCCAGCGATTTCGTAGTTACTGCTTGAAATAAGTCCGTGTTGACTCATCACTTGCACATCACGTAGTAATTCTTGTAGCTTGACTCCCTCCCAGATGCTAGAGCCTCCTCCTATTTTATAAGCCTGTTG
Source organism: Cytophagales bacterium (assembly GCA_038248005.1). Lineage (GTDB taxonomy): Bacteria > Bacteroidota > Bacteroidia > Cytophagales > Microscillaceae > JAABSX01. The sequence continues at coordinate 9,886 of JBBRUH010000028.1, forward strand.
TACTATTTCTACACAACATTCGGCTGTATATGTACTTGCTAGTCTAAGCTCGCTTTTGGTCTGTGTAGAAGGTTTTCCTTGTTCGGCTTCTTTCCAGTTTTTTTGAATGACACTTTCTAAGAATAGCTTTGCAGATTGATATTTGGCTTCCATTTTGGCGATTTGCTCATGGACAATAGGTCTTTCTGATAGTGTTCGAGAGGCTCCGTTGGGTGTTTTTTGTTGGCAAAGCACTTTTATTTCGTGTAATGCCCTTGCTGCCAATCCTAAGCCTACCGAAGCCACACCAGCCGACAATGCACCTAGAAAAGAAAAACGATAGAGCGTAGTATCTATGTAGGGTTTCTGGACAGGAAAAGGAATCCATTTGCCATCAGGCACAAATAAATCTTTGACCTCATAATCAATACTGTTGCTTCCTTTTAAACCTAACACGTCCCAATTATCTATAAAATGAACATCTTTAGGATCAAAATAAGCCAACGCTGATTGAGGTCTTTCTTCTCCTTCAGCTTGTATCATGACTCCTCCCACGATGTGTGTTGCATGCCTGATGCCTGAGCCCCAAGCCCAATGCCCCGAAACTTGTAAACCTCCTTTTACTTTTTTTGCCTTGCCAGCAGGTGCTGCCCATCCTGCGGTCATGGCATGTGTATCTCCGAAGATTTCTTTGGCTTGTTGGGGAGGTAAATATCCAGACCCCAAAGAAGCTGTGCCTGTTACTGCCACTACCCAGCCGAGTGAGCCATTATAATAAGCACAAGTTTGAATAGCATTTGATAAGTCTTGCACATGGCTTTGAATCCCTCCATAGGCTTGTGCAACCCAAAGACGCAATGCACCACTTTCTTTGATACTGTGTATTAAATCATGAGATATACAACGATTTTTCTCTATCTCTTCTCTGCGATTTTCCGCTTCTTTTCCGATTTGATGTAACTGTGTGCTAAGTTGTCTATCTAAGAGTTCCATTTTTATACTTTTAGTAGATGAAATATTATTTTATAAAGCAATATAAGATTAAACTAGTAAAAATCATTAAATTCATAAGATATTTTTGTCTTTTACTTATTCCAAAAATAAGAAAAAGTTTATTAAAGGGAATTTTTTAAACTATTAATTTCATTAGTTATCTGATAATCAAACACTTAATCTTTGGCTTATTTTTAGATATTATATTTTTAACCAAAAAGCACCAACCCAAACTAAAATCATTCTTTTTATTTATAAATTTTTAGTATATGAAAAAATATATCTTCTTTATAGTACTATACTTTTCATCTATCATTTTCATAATGAGTGAAAAAGCACATGCCCAAACCAATATCTCAGGCATTGTCAATTCTTATGCCCCTATTTTGAGCATCAATAGCACCAACGAAAGTGTAAATATTGGCACTACTTCGGGTACTGGTAGTTTCGTAGTGGGCAATAAAGTAATGATTATCCAAATGAAAGGGGCAGAAATCAATACGACTGAAAGTGCTAACTATGGAGAGATTATTTCTTATCACGAAGCAGGTAACTATGAGTTTGCTACGATTGCTTCCATTTCTGCTTCACAAATCACCTTTACTACTCCACTTAATAGAAATTACAGCATTACTAGCTTATTACAAATTATCAGAGTAGCTACTTATACTGATGCTAATGTACTATCTACTGGGCTTACTGGTTTGGCTTGGAATGGTACAGTAGGAGGAGTGCTTGCTATAGAAGTCAATAATATTCTTACTTTAAATGATAATATCCAAATGAATGGAAGAGGCTTTAGAGGAGGAAACGTCTCTAGTTTTGGTAGTAACTGCAGCATACAAACATACCGAACTACACAAACTGACTTAGGGTATAAAGGTGAAGGAATAGCAATAGAACCTAATAATAACCTGAATGGACGTGGTGCTTTAGCAAATGGCGGCGGTGGTGGCAATGGACACAATGCAGGTGGTGGTGGTGGAAGCCTCACAGGGCGTGGTGCAAGAGGTGGACCTGAATGGTCGGGAACTGCTTTTAGTGGTTGGTGTGGAGTGCAAAATAGTAGTTGTGATGATTTTTACCAAGTTGGGGGTGTGGGTGGACGCAAACTCAGTGAATTTTTCGGAGTAAAATATTTTATGGGTGGTGGCGGCGGCGGCGGTCAGCAAGATAACAATGTAAGTAGTGCCGGTGGCAATGGTGGTGGTATTATTTACCTGAAAGCCAATACTGTACAAGGAAATGGATTTAGCATTACTTCTAATGGAAATAATGCCAACAATGCAGGTGGAGACGGTGCAGGTGGAGGTGGTGCAGGTGGTACTATTCTGATAGATGTAATTAGTTTTTCTGGTAATCTAAATATCCGAGCCAATGGTGGCAATGGTGGAAACGCAGGTGGCTGTCACGGGCCTGGTGGTGCTGGTGGAGGTGGATTACTTCAATCTGTCCGTAGTATTACTAACCATAGCAATGTAACACTCAGTGCTACTTCTGGCTCAAATGGCACACAAGACTCAGGGAGTTGTGGAGGCAATACTGTAAGCCCAAGTTACTGCTCCACATTTTATGTAGATGAGCCTTCTGAAGGAATGATTGTAGAGAATACTTCTTTGCCTATTCGCTTGGTATATTTTAGAGGGGAAAAGCAAGGTAATAAGAACTTACTTTCTTGGCAGACTTCTTATGAGTTAGACAATGCTTTTTTTAGTATAGAGCGTAGCAAAGACGCACAAAATTTTACGGAAATAGCTAGAGTAGATGCCTTAGTCAATAGCAATCAGTTAAAAAACTATACTTGGCTAGACGAATCTCCTGAAGATGGCTGGAATTATTATCGCCTTAAACAAACAGACCTAGACGGGACTCAAGTCTATTCACCTATTATAGTAGCTTTACAAAATGAAAGCATAGCAGAAAGCGAATACATTGTCTATCCTAACCCTACTTATGATGGAAAAGTGAGTATCAACATAGGGCAAAGCAACTTATTACAAGCAAGCTGGGGTCTCCTAGACGCACAAGGAAACTCCTTGATAAACTTTAGCCCTATCACCAAAACAGCTTGGCAAATTGACCTAAGTCAATATCCACAAGGGATGTACTTCTTACGGCTTGTAGTCAATGGAAAAATACACACCAAAAAAATCATTACTGTGAAATAAGAGATTATTACGATATGTTTTTCGAAAATACAGTAATTTTATCTCATTTCTCCATAGCCCAGAGGTTGCAACCTCTGGGCTATGGAGAAATGGATAGTGAATATAGAGATTATTACAATATTTTATATTGCGTAATTCCCATTCAAACGAAGATGCTTAAATAAGATAAATACTACTTTTTCTACCAACAAACGTATCACTTTTCCAAAAAGTGATACGTTTGTTTATATAAGCCTTGCATTTATTCTAGAATACTTTTCTTGGGTCTCCACATCAGTAAAGTTAAGAAAACCTAGCTAATGTACTGTTTTGGTTAAATAGTCGGATAAGATTTTGGTGAGACACCAAAGCTTTCGAAGGTGAGACACCAAAACTTTCGAAGGTGAGACACCAAAACTTTCGAAGGTGAGACACCAAAACTTTCGAAGGTGAGACACCTTACGAGGTGATGTATTTTCCGATAAAATTACCAAAATGCAACACTAGTTTCTCAATAAAAAATATTTTCATGCGATTTTATTAAAAACAAAAACTAAAGCATTCTACTATGCTCAATTTTTAGTTATTTTGGAATAAATAAATATCTTTGAACTTAAAATAACTCTATACTCCAATTCTTAGATTGAAAATAGTAATCAGTCAAAAAAACCATAATCACCATTAATAAATTAGCCAAATTATGCTTTTCAAACACACCTACTTCCTTGCTTTTATTTTAATGAGCCTAATCAGCCATCGGTCTTTTGCACAAAGATCTTATACCTTACCAGAGGTAGTGCAGATAGCACAAGGACAATCATTAGACGCATTAGTTGCCAAAAATCTGCGTGAAAATCGCTTTTGGCAGTATCGCACTTATCTCTCTGATTTTAAGCCTAGACTTTTGCTCAATGGTACTTTACCTGATTTTAGCCGAGCCATTATCCAAAACCGAAATGATGATGGTAGTATTGGCTTTATAGATGTCAGTAATATCAATGCAAATTTGAACTTATCTCTAAGTCAAGTGATTACTGCTACAGGAGGGGAAATTTTTGTATCAAGTAGTTTGGCAAGGCTTCAAAACCTCTCAGGCATTGGCATCGGTACGCAATGGTCTTCTGACCTCATGCAGGTAGGTTTTAGACAGCCTCTTTTTAATTTTAATGAGTTCAAATGGGATAAAAAAATAGAACCTATTCGCTATCAAGAATCTACTAAGCGATACAATGAAGACATGGAGGGAATTGCTTTGGGAGCTACTCGGCTGTTTTTCAACCTATTAGATGCCCAGATTGCTTATCAGATTGCCGAAAAAAATGTAGCCAACAATGACACTATCTTCAAAATCGGACAAGGAAGATACAACCTTGGTAAGATTGCTGAAAATGACCTTTTACAGCTCAAACTCAACCTCATGAACTCTTCACAGCAACTCACACAGGCTAGACTAGACATAGAAACGGGCCAACTTGCTTTGAAGGCTTTTCTAGGGAATAGTGAGGATTTAAGCCAAATTAAGCTCATAGCACCTACCGAAACTCCTATCTTAATCATAGATCCCAAAATAGCCATGGAGCAAGCTAAAGCCAATCGTGAGCAGTTTTTGAGGTTTAAACGCCAAGCTTTAGAAGCTGAGAGAGATGTAGCAAGAGCAAGAGGTGAAAGTGGCTTGAATGTCAATATGTTTGCTACTCTAGGCTTTACGGATAGAGGAACTACCCTGACAGATGCCTACAATACGCTCCAAGACCAGCAAAGCGTGCAGATTGGTTTTCAAGTGCCTATCCTTGACTGGGGAAGACAAAAAGCTAGAATTCAAACTGCCATAGCCAACCAAGAACTGGTAAACTCTACGGTGCAACAAGAAGAACTTAACTTTGAGCAAGATGTCTATCTGAAAGTGAAGCAATTTGATATTTTGAGAGATCGCCTTTTGATTGGTAAAGAATCAGATGAAATCGCTGATAGAAGGTATTTTATTGCTCAAAAACGCTATCTCATAGCTAAAATCTCTATCACTGACCTCAATATCGCTTTGCAAGAAAAAGACATCGCCAAAAGAAGCTACCTAGCTACTTTGCGTGATTACTGGCAATCTTATTACCAAATTCGCCAACTAACGATGTATGATTTTGAAAGAGGTGAGGTTATTACTTATTAATGATTTTTCCGTACTACTGTTTCATTGCTTGAAAATATAATAACTTTATCTTATTTTTTTATATCCGAGAAGTTGCAACCTCTCGGATATGGAGAAATATACTTCAAAACAACCCATATACATAAGAATTATACAACTCAAATAAAAACTCGATGCGTTCTACTTCGTTGGCAAAGGCTGTGTTGCGGTAGCATAAATCTACTGCTTTGTCTAAAGCTTGGTGGGCTTTTACGAGGTCTGCGGGCATTGTGAGTGGGTCATACAAATCTGCTAGACTACTTTCAGGATATTTTTTTCTTACTTCTAAGACTTTTTCAGCAGCTTGCTGTACTTTCTCTACTTGCTTCTTATCAGGATTTTTGGGAAATGGAAAATTGTTATAGACAATATTGCCTGAATATCTAAATCTACCTTCTAATCTTCCTCCAATAAATTTGAGCCAAGCTATGTGAATGGCAGAACTCACTACCCCAAAATGAAATAAATTTGCATCATTGATGAATAGACAACTATCGCTAATTACATGACCGTTGGTAAGAAAGCCCATAGGGACGTAATTTCTATTTTCTGATGTAACTCTAGGAATCACAATATAATTTCCTTTTTGCTCTCTGATTTCTCCAAAAAGGGCAGGGATATTGGCTAACTTTTGGGTACTTTTTCTGCTGCTTGCTTGTCGGTGCTGCTTTACTTGTGCTACTCTTTTCATTACTTCAGGCATTTGTTGCAGTTCTTTAGGATTAGCCTGAGAAAGCCACAGACACCATCGAGAAATTCCATTGATGAACTCTCTAGCACTGACAAGCGGGCGTATAAACTTAGTGGCTTGTGGTTCTTTCTGCAAAAATTCATTCTTCTCACCATCAGTAAACAGTAAATGACCACCATCATTGGGCATACTTCCAAAAGAAATTGCAGGCATATTGCCAACATGCCTTTGCTGTGATTTTACCAAAATATCAGGGGCATTCACCAGATAAGCATTGATATTATTTACTACTCGCTCTAAGGCTTCAGATTTTGGCGTTTCATAGTCAAATAATTTCTTTTTAGGAATATCACCCACCCCAAAGCCGATAATCACCACAAAAACTTGTGCATTGCCTTTTGCCTCATTGCTCCACTTGAAGCTACGGTGTGCAAAGTGAATCTTGATTTTGTAAGTGTGAAATAAAGATTGCCATAAAATACCCACCTGCTCGCCTTGAGCTATAGAATTAGTAGAAACAAAAGCGACTCTGATTCTTGGATTATGCTGGATATATTGAGCAGCCTTGAGATACCAACATGCTACATAATCTAATACACCATAATTTTTTATCCCTGCAAAAGTCAAATCCATGTCTGCCTTTTGTTGTGTGTTGCGTAGCTGTTTGCCTATAAAAGGCGGATTCCCTAAGATATAGCTTAGGTCTTGAGGCTTTACCCAATCTTCCCATTTGAGTTGTAGGGCATTGCCATGGTAAATCTTAGCAGAGGTGTTTAGAGGAATACGGGCATAGTACTGCCCAAAAGTTTGTGAAAGCAAAAGATTCATTTGATGGTCTATCAGCCAAAGGGCTACTTCTGCAATCCTAGCCGAGAACTCTTCTATTTCAAAGCCATAAAATTTATCTACATTTATTTTACTGAGTGTGCTGATGTCTAGCTGTGTAGTATTGGCATAGAGTATTTTTAAGACCTCTATCTCTAGCAGTCTAATCTCACGATAAGCAATAATCAAGAAATTGCCTGAGCCACAAGAAGGGTCAAGAAATGAAAGTGTCCCTAGTTTTCCGTAGAGTTCAATGAGTTTCCGTTTGTTCTTTTTAGAGGTTTCAAACTCGGCTTTGAGTTCATCCAAAAACAAACCTTCTATCACCTTCATAATATTGCTTTCGGAGGTATAGTGAGCACCCAAGTGTCGTCGTTTTTGGGTATCCATCACCGATTGAAACATAGACCCAAAGATAGCAGGAGAGATTTTAGACCAATCAAAATAACAGGCTTTCAAAAAATCGTAACGCAAAGCACTATTAAATTGAGGAATAGGGATAATATCTTTGAACAAGTCTCCATTGATGTATGGAAAAGCAGCCAAATCTTCATCTAAGAAAGTTTGTCTTTGAGCTTCAGAAGTATTGAGTATCTGGAATAGTTGGGCAAGGTGCATGCCTAAGTCCGTGCCGTCTTCCTTGGTACGTTGCTCAATGTATTCTAGGAGTTGATTTTTTTGGAAAATGGCAGTATCATCTGCAAAAAACATAAATAAAATTCTCACCAAAAAAAGTTCTAATATCTCTCCTTTGTAGCCACTCTCAAAAAGTTGGTCGTGGATAGTAGCCATCAGTTCGGCAGCTTCTATATTGAGAGGGTCATCGGGGCGAGTTTCTTTTTTAACTGCTCCAATCATAAACCCAAACAAGCTAATCTGCTGATAAAATTCTGAAAGAGCAAATCCGTGCATCTTTCTTTCTAATACATCATACAGTCTAAACTGCTGAAAATCAGAAATAAGGATAAACTTTGGGAGTTCATAATCTTTCAAACCTTCAAAATATCCCATAGCTTGGTCAAGGGCTTTGTCTAAGTTTTCGCCTTTAGATTTATGCTCTACGATGAGCATACCTTTCCAAAAAAGGTCTATTCTACCTGTCTTGCTGTTGAGTTTTTTGACATGATGCTCAAAACTAGCAACTCTTTTTCGGTCTATCCCAAAGATATAAAAGAAATCATTCCAGAAAGTCTGTGCCTCAGCGTTTTCTTTCTCGGTACTTTGGTATTCACGACTGAATGTAATCGCTCTTGATTTGATTTCGTTCCAAGAAATTCGGTTGTTCATAGTTGCTCATTATTTGCACTAAGATAACTAAAAACCAACAAATTGTCATTAGGTTTTTAAATAAAACTGCTAAAGCTAGGCTGTAGAGTGGATTTCTGCAAAAACAGTGTAAAATTACTCAAAAATACTTTTCAGCGATTCATAGTTTAATAACTATATCTGCTACTTCCTTATTTTTTGTATCTTTACTAAATGTTAAATAAGCACGATAATGAAAAAATTACCGATTGGTATTCAAAGTTTTAAAGGTTGTATGACAATTTTTGTGGTAAATAGTAAATCTAGCATCTTTAATATATCTAACTTTTTCATTATCAGGTAGATATATTTTCAAAATAACTTTAATTATTCATTCTCCACAAAAATTGTCAGATAACCCTAACTTTTTCATTATCAGGTAGATATATTTTTAAAATAACTTTAATTATTCATTCTCCACAAAAATTATCAGATAACCTTTATTTTTAGCATTTTACTAAACTTGGATTCATCACTCATCACTTAAATTCAATTGCTTCAGCACCTTATGTATTTTCTCTTCTTCTATCACATCTTTACCTAGGTTGTTATAAATAACCCCTTTCATCATGTCTTTGATTTTTTGCTTGATAGAGAGTTTTGGAGGTTGTTCTCGGCTGAGTTGTTCATCTAGTTTGATGAGGCTGTGAAGACATTTAATCAGAGGTTTTTCAAGGTCTTGCATGTGTAAGCAGAGATACTTTAGCTCAGAATAAATAATCTTCCTAAACCCTTCATTGCTGATTACATTCTCAGGCTGAGGAAGTTCATCAAATGATTTAGGAAGTATATCCCTTTCAAAATAAGAGGCAAGGTCTATCAGCATACTTATCTCAGCAAGGTCTAAAGCACCATCACTCGCAATCGCAATTGCGATAGGGCTGACAGATATAAAAGCAAAGAGTTGTGAATTAGAAAAATATACTTCTCTATCTGCGAGATATTCATGCAAAGTTTGGCGACTTTCACTGAAGAAGTCTTCCAATAAAATACGTTCTTTTTCAACAGTCAAATCCATAAGGCTCAAATTTGATTTATGATGGTTTGTTTATTTAATTTGTATGGCAAAAGCTACGCCAATGTTAAAATTTTATGCTTAGATAACTTACTTATGTCTGTTTTGGACAAAAGGAAGTACCTTACGCAATAGAATTTTTATGATTTTATCAAAAAATATCCTTTATTTAGCAAAAAAAGCGTTGTAGTTAGCAAATTAAACAAAAATGTAATGATAAGAAAATATATTTTGATGATTGGACTTTGTCTATACGTCCAGTCTTTATGTAGTATTGAGGCCCAAAGTGCCAAAGAAATAGCAGATGCGTCTTTCTATTTATCTATGGAACAAGCACTTAAAGAACCCGAAAAGGTCTATAAATTAGACCTCACTTGGCAATATATGCTTGATGTGCCTTCTGGTATGGAACGTTTCAAAAATCTACGTGAACTCAACTTAGGCTGGAATAAGCTCAGCATACTACCCAAAGAACTCATGCAAATCAGTACTCTAAAAAAATTAGCCCTCAATAATAACCCTCGCCTTAATCTCAAAAAAGTATTAAAGCAACTTACTGAAATTTCTGGACTAGAAGAACTAAGCATAGGTTGGGAAGAAATGCAAGAAATGCCAAGTGAAGTAGTAGGGCTGCAAAGCTTAGAAGCCTTGCAGATTATCTGTGATTCTACACTCAATACTGACCAATTATTTTTAGAATTGGGTAATCTACCTCGTCTGCAAAGACTGACTTTGCTCAGAAATAAATTTAGAACGGTTGGAGATAACATCCGCTATTTAGAAAATCTCACAGAGCTTAACCTCAGTGGTAACAGACTAATTGAGCTTCCTGATCGCATTAATCGCCTAAAAAAAATCAGAATACTTAACCTTCAAGCCAATAGTTTTTCGGAGATACCCTCTAGCATCACTACCATGAAAGACCTCATTGAGCTTAATCTCTCAGCCAATAAACTCATTGAACTTAACGCAAGGATTAGCTCTTTTGAGAAATTGCAAGTTCTAAACCTAAGTGAAAATAGCATCAGAGAAGTCTCTAACCGATTAAGCAAACTTACTAGCCTACGTACTCTTAACCTCTCTCGAAATGATATCAAAGAAGTACCCAATGATTTGGGAGATTTAGAAAAACTAGAAGAATTAGACCTAAGCTATAACTCATTGACTGACATACCTGAAAGCTTAGCCAATATCAAAACACTCAATACACTAAAACTAGGAGGAAATCTCAATGTGAATTTTCTTAAATACTTTAAAAACTTATCAGGAGATCAATATTTTGTTAGACTGCTAGAACTAGACTTAACTGGAAATAAACTAGATTCTTTGCCATTAGCCATTAGCCAGATGAAAAACCTTCAAACGCTACATCTCTCTAACAATCTACTGACCTTTGTAGCAAATGAATTTGCACAGCTTTCAAGACTGAGTGATTTAGATATTGCAGGCAATGAGCTTCGTGAGATTCCTATGGGCATTATCAACATGCCTAACCTACAGAGATTAGTCTTGGATTTTAATAAAATCAGTCGTATTCCAGAAGAAATAGGCAATATGACAAGTCTCAAAGAAATATCCTTGCGATATAACCCACTCTCTGAGAATGAAGTAAATAAACTCAAAGCCTTGCTTCCTAATGTAAAGATTATAAGATAAGAGATAAGTAACAGATAGATATAATAATCTGATAATGAGTACTTTATTTTGAAGAGGTTACCAAGAGAGTAATAAAAGAAGGCTCTTAATGGATTTTGGACTGATAGCAAAAAACTTTTAACTAAATATTTTTTGATAAAAATAATATTTTTCTTTTTCGCAGAATAAAATTTTAAAACTACATACTACAAAAGAAACAATACTTTTTCAGAATAAAATTTGTTGAGTTTGAAAAATATTTTTACCAGTTCAATACTAGGTAAGAGCCTAAAAGAAAATCCCTTGAGGAGAAAACTTACTTTAAGAAATTTTACAGATGTTTCATTTTTAAAAAAATGGAACATCTTTTTTTTATACAGCCTTAAAATACAAAAAACC